>NZ_WHNW01000007.1 GCF_009362845.1 Ostreibacterium oceani
ACGATTGGAATTAAATCGATTCATCAATTTTTACAATACTGTCAAACCGCACAAAAGTTTGAACAACGCAACACCTTATGAGATACTTAGTCACTACTTTGAGTTAACCTAACTGTAAACAACGCGAGGATTTCTTACACTTTAATCATGAAACCCAGGCCGTGCTGAGTGCCATGAATCAATGCCAAGAGCTGGCACAAAACAGTGCCAGTAGCGCGACTCAAACCAATGAGATTTTTCATACTATTCATGACAAGTTGGGCCACATTAACGCTGATATCACGCAGATTGCAGCCGCTGCAGATCAGCAAACCCAAACCCTATACTCGCTTGAGGAGCAATCTAGTCAGATTAAGTCTATTGCCGATGAGGTTATGCAGGATACAGAAAGTGCAGAGTTACAAGCGAAGGAACTTAAATCACTTTCTGATCAGTCCAGTCATTTGATGCGGGCATTTAAACTTGAAGACAGTGGCCATTAATGCGGGTGGCCAGAGAAAAAGTGTGTCTAAGAGACGCGTTTGCACCTTAGCAAAAATATAAAAAACAAACCACCCATGAATCCAGTGATAATACCAACGGGAATTTCTTCTGGCTGCATCAGGGTTCTTGCAGCGATATCAGCCCAAATCAAAAAAAAGGCGCCCATTAACATGGAAGCTGGCAGTACTTTAGTATAGTTTCCGCCAACGAGTAAACGGGCAATATGAGGAATCATCAAGCCCACAAAACCAATAACGCCAGAAAAGGCAACCATAACGCCTGTCACTAACGCAGCCAGAATAAAGGTTTTAACTCTAAATGCGTTAACAGAAATGCCGAGCGTAGAGGCGGTTTCATCTCCGAGTGTCATGACGTTCAAACGATGAGCATGAGTCATAAACCAAGCAAAGGCGACGCATAAAATCAATGTAGGCCAAATGAGATGACTCCATTGGGCTAGACCAAGGCCGCCCAGCATCCAAAAAACCACTGTGTGAGTTGCGCGAGGATCACCCAAAAATATCAGCAAATTAGCCAGTGCCATAATCACAAAAGAGATCGCTACACCGGTTAAGATCAAACGGTCCGCACCTGTTGATCGGGTAAAGCTGGCGACACTTAACACTAATCCAGTGGCGAGAATAGCACCGAGGAATGCAAATAGAGGTACGGTAAGCAGCCCAAAAATTAAACCGGTGTGCAGCAGTGCGGTTATCGCCCCAAAAGCTGCACCGGATGATATGCCGAGCAAGTGTGGATCAGCTAAAGGATTTCGAGTGATTGATTGCAAAACACAGCCGATCAACCCTAGGCCAGCCCCCACCAAGCCTGCCAGCAAGACACGGGGCAATCTAATGTCCCAGACGATAGCCGCTCTACCCGTACTGGCTTGAGGATCTACTAGCTGTGTCTGGCTTAACAAAATGTTCCATACGCTGCGTAAGGGGATATGAACGGAACCTATGCTCACGGCAACACCGATTGATAAGATAAGTACTATGATGCTGATCAGCCAAAAGATCTTTGATTTTATAGACATAGCTTGTACGGAAATTTAAGTTTGCTGATGCCCACGTCGTCGATTACAGTGGATAAAATGTGTTAATTAAGGTTTGAATTGCTTGTATATTTCTAGGGCCTGGGGTGGCTTCAATATAATCTAGCACCACAAATCGATTATGTTTAACGGCATCGATTGTCGCCAGTGCGGGCTGAGATTTTAGAAATTCTATCTTTTGTGCAGCGGTCACTTCACCGTAATTCACAATCACGATCACTTCAGGATTGCGCTCAACCACAGCCTCCCAGGCAACACGTGTCCAACTGGCTTCAACATCATCCATGATGTTATGACCGCCGGCTAATTCTATTAAGGCTGTTGGAATCGCATAGCGTGCTGCTGTGAAAGGGGATTCTTCACCGCTGTCATACACAAAAACACGTAACCCTTTCGCATCAGGATCAATTTGCTGGCGCATGTGTATTATGTCTTGTTTCCAGCCTGCGACCAGTGCGTGCGCCTTGTCCTGTACATCGAAAATGTGTCCTAGATTAAGGATATCGTTATACATATCGTCTATTGAGGCTTTATTTTTTGAGGATACAAAAACACAGCTCTCGGTGAGCTCATAGACCTTGATTCCAAAGGGCGCCAGTGTTGCCGGAGTCACTTCACCACCCACTTTCATGCCATAGTTCCAACCGGCAAACCAAAAGTCTAGATCAGCGCCGATCAGGACTTCTCGTGTTGGATATTTAGGGGATAACTCGGGTAGTTCCCCAATACCTTCTCTGAGTGACTCGTCTAGTGTTTTCCAACCCGATATGCCGGTATAGCCGACCATTCGATCTGCTAATCCAAGTGTCAGCATCATTTCCGTTAAATTGACGTCGTTAGAGGCAGCTCTGGCGGGAGCGGCGTTAAATGTGACCTCTCGATCACAGCTTTGTATGGTTTTCGGATACGCAAAAGCCTGTACAGTTAGAAGAGAGGTGACTAATGCGGCGAATAGCTGTGTTTTCATATTTTCTCCGACTGAATCGTTCTAAAATTAAAAAGAAGGTAGGGCAAAATCAAAACGTGATATACCCCTCGGTATGGCTAAGACATCAAAGGCTTGTTGGATATGTGCAGGGTTAAGCACTGTTTCTACTTTGCCTTGGGCGATCATTTTGCCGCGCGACAAAAGTAGAATGTCGTCGGCAAAATCAGCGACTTGATTTAAATCGTGTAAGGAGGCAATGACTGTTATTCCCAGTTGCTTGATCAGGCTGATTAACTCGAGTTGATGACGAATATCCAGATGGTTTGTTGGCTCATCCAGAATGATTAAACTAGGGGCCTGACAAAAGGCACGGGCGAACATGACACGTTGCTTCTCACCGCCAGATAACGATGTAAAAGAGCGTTTTGCGAAAGAAACTAAATCAAACAGCTGTAGAGCATGGTCGATCATGGCGTGATCCTGTTCACGCAGGCCTGAAAATCGGCCTAAATAGGGCATGCGACCCAGGCTGATCATGTCTTTGACAGTCAACGCAAAATCACCGGCTTGTTCCTGCAGTACCACGGCGAGGCGCCGAGAAAGTTCTGTTTTCGAATAAACCTGTAGCGATTGATCATCTATTAATATTTGTCCGCGTTCTGGTGTGTAATAACCATAAATTAAGCGCAGTAACGAGGATTTTCCAGCCCCGTTAGCCCCCAGAACAGCGAGGGTTTTTCCAGGTTCAAGCGTTAAAGAAACGCTTTGCAGTATACCTTGTCCCCAAGAAACATTACGTAGTTCTACAGAGGCGGGCCTAATGTTGTGATCTAAATAAAGTGAGCTCATTCGTTTAGTCGTCCAGAGGTTTGTTTGATTAATCGTTACCTATCAAGTCAAACAGCACGCCTCCCCAAATTCATTTTCAATGACGGCTATCCGCAAGCTATGCTCTTTCGATAAGATGCGGTTGAATAACGTTGTTTTTCTACTTCCAAGGAAACTGGTTAGCAAACTAACGGGGATTTTGAGATTCATGGCAAACTCCTTCTGGATTTAATTTATGTTATGTTATAACATTATTTTAAGAGTGTCCATTATTCTTGTATTCTGGTAGTGGTTGCAGGATTGGGTTTGTTAGTCGGTTAGACAGTTATTTGTTATTGTTACTTGTGCTTTTAGGAGACTATTTAATGAAACGAAATCAGAGTCCTTGTATTGATCTATGTGTTTTTTCAGGGCCAAAGGGATGGTGTCTAGGCTGTGGTCGAACACGTGAAGAATGTCAAAAATGGCGAGGGATGAAGCCCTATGCTAAAAACAGCCTATTAAAAGAGTTGACGGCAAGAATGCGTAAGATTAAAGAGCAACAGCAAGATACCCCAAAGGGGTGAAGTCTCGCTGTTGCCTAATTTGCCTTGTCTTATGTTTTGTTCACTGATTTTTGTAAAGACAGTAGGCGTATGAACGTGTAACTTTTTCGATTTAAAAGCTTAGACCAACCTTTAAACTAAGCTCATGGTCAGCGAAACCTCTGCAAAAAACAGCGATACTCGCGTTGCGCTTGCAATAAACCTATAGCTTTAAAGCGCGCCGTATCACTCAGTTTGCATTGTGCTAGGCGAGAGCAAGCGAGGGGCGTTAAGGTTCCTAGCCGTGGGTAGCCACCGATGGTTTGTCGATCATTCATGAGCACGATGGGTTGTCCGTCTGCGGGCACCTGAACAGCGCCCAGACTAATACCTTCAGAAATCATGGATTGCAAGTGGCATTTGAGGAGATCTCCTTGCAGGCGGATCCCCATTCTGTCTGCTCGCGAGTCTAACCGCCAGGTAGAATTAAAAAATTGAAACAGGCTGCGGCCATAGAAGTGTTGGATTTGTGCACCAGGGATGACATTCAGTAGCGGTGAATTTGCCGCCACGCTGATATCTCAGGCGGTATCGAAGTGTTGTCTCTCTGGCGAAACGCCAGTATTACACAGCGACAATGGCAGCCCAATGAAGTCGTTTACGATGCGCGCCAAGCTTGAATCACTGGGCATTAAACCGTCTTATTCTCGCCCCCGAGTTAGCAATGATAACCCGTATATTGAATCGATGTTACGCACGCTTAAATATTGTCCGCAGTGGCCGTCACAGGGCTTTGAAAGCTTAGATGCGGCACGGCAGTGGGTGAGTTCATTCATACACTGGTACAACGAAGAACATTGCCATAGTGCATTGCGCTTCGTCACGCCTGGGCAACGCTACCGAGGAGAAGAAAAGGAAATATTACGACAACGAAAAGTCGTCTATCAAGATGCTAAAAAGCGCAACCCTAACCGATGGTCTGGCAAAATACGAAACTGGCAGCCAATAGAAAAGGTTGCACTTAACCCTGATAAAAGGGTATTATTAGCGGCATAGCAAATTACTGCAACTAGCCTGAAAGACGCCGACTGCGATAGTGTATCGCTAGTAATATCGTTAGTGGATAGCACGAAGAAAATACCGAGAAGAAAATGCCGTGAAGAAATAAATAAATAACACAAACGGAAATCATTTGATTTTTTAATCGTGTCTAACTACAATCACCACTTCCACCGAATTAAATACTTATCCCAAATGGAATCGGGTAGCCATCTGATTATTCTGACCAGTACCGCAATAGCAGCAATAGAAAAAATCAATCTAGCCCATATAACGGCACTCGCATCAGCGCCCATCACCAGCATGATTAATGTATCATCAATCATGCTGTGGCAAAGGTTTAGCAGGCTCAGTGAAGCAAAAATATCTTGCCTTGAAAGGTGGCCTTTGGCGGCTTCATTCATTAGTAATCCGCCACCGTATGATAAGCCTAAGGTGATGCCTACGATTGACAGGGTCGCTGCCTCTTTACGAATACCCAATAGCCTAAGAAAGGGAATTAACAGAATAATCATGATTTTTTCTACGCCAATCAGCTTGAGTACTTTTAGTAAAAATAACAGCAAGATAATAACCAGTTGAATCATTAATAAGGCAATCAACTGACTTTTAAGCCAGCCAATTAGGCTATCGTCATAGGTGTCTTGCTGCCATAGGACAACCAGTGGCTCTTGTAGCAGGCCATAGCGGGTGTAAATTATGTGAAGTATCCAGGCCAAAAGATAGCCGCCGCCAATGCGTAAAACAAGGGTTACTCTTAGACGTAGCCCCGCTTTTTGTGCAACACGAGCTTCGACAGGTAGGCTATGAGCAAAAAGCATTAATGTCGCAAGTAGCGTGACTTGTTCAACTGTAAACGTCTGTGTTCGCATCATTTCCATTAAAATTAAAAATCCAGCAGACAGATTGGTTAGCATGGTGGTTGCCCAAATTATCGAAAATTCGGGGGGCAGTCCAATCAACTCCATCGGGGGACCAAGAAACCGAGCAATCAAATCTATTCCGCCCATCTCAATGAAAATTTTCACTAAAATAATCACAGGAATCATCACCTTAAACAGCGACACGGAAACAAATATAATTTTTTGTAATAGTTCCTTAAAAAAAACGTTCATGCTCATTATCCTTGGCAGATTTAATATCGAAGGGCGGATTTAATATCGAAGTGCAACGCATCCAAATCTAGATTTCTGCATCATACCTCAAGCGGTATTGTTGACCTAGTGCTCTTCATCAATGACGGTATTAATCTGAATATTCAGTGCGTTGAGCTTTTTGTATAGGGTGGTACGGCTAATCCCAAGCACATGCGCGCATAGGCTATGGTTATTTTGCGTTTGTTCCAGCACACTATTAATCAGCGCTTTTTCGACTTGTTGTATCATTTCTTGATAGAGTAGGCCTTGGTGGCGGGTGGTATGTTTGAAATATTGCTTGACGGCTTTTTGGATTTCTTTGTCGATTTGGTGTGATTTTTTCATGACGGTTTTTGTCCGTTATTTATTTTTACTGGCTTTATTGCCTATTATTGTTAGTCGTTTTATTAACGGCATTCCTAGAGCGGTCTTAGGGCATTACTAAGGCAGCCCTAAGGCGTTTTTAACCCATCCGCATAATCCTCATTCGCATGGTTATCTAGCAATGCCGCGAATACGTCAAGTTGCGCCTCCGCATTATCAATACTAGCGATGTTTTTGAACAAATCTGGCGTACCAGTTAAGTGTTGCAAATATTTCTGAATGTGCTTGCGGGCATAGCGTACGCCAGTAATGCCACCGTAAAGTTGTTGGGTATGGGCGATGTGTTTACACGCGAGTTGAATCTTGTCTATCGCGCTGTCGTGTGCCGTAAAGTGGCAATCTAGTTCGCGGCGAATCGTGTGAAATAACCAAGGGTTACCAAGACTGGCACGTCCCACCATAATGCCATCGCATTGGGTTTGTTGGAGTACTTGTTGCGCTTTTTCGACGCTATCGATATCGCCATTGACAATCATCGGTAGAGGGGTTGCCGCTTTTGCTTGACCAATTAAATCATATTGCGCGTTGCCATTAAATCGGCAGGCGCGTGTGCGACCATGCACCGTAATCAACGAAATCCCGACTCGCTCGGCGATTTGCACGATATCTAACAAGGTATAATTATCATGATCCCAACCTAAACGGGTTTTTAGCGTGACAGGCACGGTGCTTACCGCCGTCACTGCACGTAAAATGGCCTCGACTTTATCCAGCGATTGTAACAAGGCCGAGCCAGCGCCAGTACCGTTGACTTTTTTGGCAGGGCAGCCTAGGTTAATATCAATTATTTCTGCGCCTTGTTTGATATAGTGTGTGGTTGCCATAGCCATTTCGTCAGGCTGATTACCCACAATTTGGATAATATTTGGTGTTGCATGCTCGGTAAAATGCAGACGAGATTGGCTTTTTGGCGTTTGCAGTAATTCGGGCTTGCTCGCGACCATCTCACAGACGCTGTAATCTGCGCCTAGCTGTTCACAAATCTGTCTAAACGCAATATCAGTGACGCCTGCCATCGGTGCTAAACCGATAACTGGACGATTGACTGGGTGTTGACCGGTGAGTCGCTCGAGAATAGGGTGGGGCATTATGCTGATATTGTTGCTAAGACCATACGGGGCAACAAGTGGTTTGCCTGTGCTTCATTGCGCATTCCTGCGGGTACTCTGGTGTGTATGGCGTTGTGCCGTCAACATGCACCAATCGCCTTGGTGTGTGATGGCAAAGTCGCAGAAATCTGTTTGGTAGTGTGATTGAATGGCCTCGGCTTGCGTCGATAACAATCCCGTTAATAAAATCGTGGTGTTGTCGTGACAAAGCGAGACAAAGGTGTCTTTGAGTGTCAGCAATGGTGTCAACAAAATATTGGCAATAATAAAATCGACAGGCGCGTTAGGAACGGTGTCTGGGAGATAGTTGCTGGTGGCATGAGAAACGGCGTTAATGCGCGCATTTGTCGCTGTTGTATCTAGTGCCTTATCATCAATATCGGTCATTATGCAATGCGCGGCACCCATTTTGATGGCGGCGATGCCCAAAATGCCAGAGCCACAGCCATAATCAATCACGCGCTGTCCATCAAAGCGACGACTGGCAATATACGTTAACGCCATGGCGGTGGTGGGGTGTGTGCCTGTCCCAAATGCAAGCCCTGGATCTAGCGTGATAACTTGTGTTTTATCAGTTAGCGCTGACGCTGGGATGCTTTGGTGCGAAGGGCATACCCACAGATGCTGGGCAAATTGCTGTGGCGAGAAATGTTTTGTCCACTCGGTTTCCCACACACGATCCGCGAGTCGATGAATGTTGACTACGGGCACAGGTTGCGGCGCGAGTATCCGTGATAATAAATCTAGGGTTGCGTCGGTTGTGGTGTCGTGTTCAAACAAGCCGGTGACTAATATCTCAGACTCCCATAGCGGTAAATCGCCAGGGTTGGGCTCGACCAAAATAACTTCGTCTTGTTTGCTAGTTAAGGTAACTGAGAGGGCACCCGCGGCAAATAAGGCTTCCTCTAGCGTTTCGTTATCCAGTGTACTGGTTGTTTCGAGGATAATTTCTAGCCAATCTGAATTTGCGGGTGCCGACATCGTTAGGTGATTTATCGCTATGAATTGAGTTGTTTTTCTAAATAGTGGATATTCATACCACCTGCTTGCACGACTTTATCGTTGAGCAAATCCATATGTAATGGAATATTCGTTTTAATGCCTTCTATCGCCATTTCACTCAGTGCGTTTCGCATTTTGGCAATCGCACTTTTGCGATCTTCCGCGTGGGTAATGAGTTTGGCAACCATTGAATCATAAAAAGGCGGTACGCTATAGCCGCTATATAAATGCGTATCAACGCGCACACCATTACCACCCGGTGTATGAAAATAGGATATTTTACCCGGGGATGGGATAAATGTCCGTGGGTCTTCGGCATTAATACGGCATTCGATGGCATGGCCTTTGATAATAATCTCGTCTTGTTTATATGTCAGCGGTAAACCTGCGGCGATACGTAATTGTTCTTTGACAATATCGACGCCCGTGATCATTTCGGTTACGGGGTGCTCGACTTGGACGCGCGTATTCATTTCAATGAAGTAAAATTCGCCGTCCTGGTAGAGAAATTCAAAAGTACCTGCACCACGGTAATTAATGTGTTGACAGGCTTTGGTACAAATTGCACCAATGCGATTACGTTCAGCCTCGGTAATGCCTGGCGCGGGGGCCTCTTCGATGACTTTTTGATGGCGGCGTTGCAGTGAGCAATCGCGTTCACCGAGGTGGATGGCATTGCCGTGCGTATCGGCTAGGACTTGAATTTCAATATGGCGTGGATTGCCCAAAAACTTTTCCATATAGACCATGCCGTTATTAAATGCCGCCTGTGCTTCAGCGGACGTGAGGCGAATCGCATCGGCTAATTCTGAGGCGTTATGAATAACGCGCATACCACGACCGCCACCGCCGCCTGCCGCCTTGACCATAACGGGGTAACCAATGCGTTCTGCATGGGCATGGTTGGCTTTGTCATCATTGGGGTCAAGTGGGCCATTCGAACCAGGTACACAAGGGATGCCTGCAGCTTTCATGGTTTTGATGGCGGCGACCTTGTCACCCATTACGCGAATATTTTCAGCGCTTGGTCCAATAAAAGTAAAACCTGATTCCTCAAGGCGTTGTGCAAATTCGGCATTTTCAGACAAAAAACCATAGCCTGGATGGATGGCATCAGCATCGGTTAATTCGGCCGCACTAATCACTGCATTGGTGTTTAAATAGCTAGCGGTAGAGGCAGGTGCGCCAATACAGACGGTTTCATCCGCTAACAAAACATGTTTGAGGTGCTTGTCGGCTGTGGAGTGAACGGCAACGGTACTAATCCCCATTTCATGGCAGGCACGCAAGATTCGCAGTGCGATTTCTCCGCGATTCGCAATTAACACTTTTTTTAGCATAGTGCCTCCTAGAAATTATTCAATTTCAAATAGTGGTTGGTCAAATTCTACGGGGTCTCCGTCTTTGACCAAAATGGCTTTTACGACACCTTCGGCATCGGCTTCAATTTTATTAAACATTTTCATCGCCTCAACAATACACACAGGGTCGCCGAGTTTGATCTTTTGTCCTACTTTGACAAAAGGTGCGGCATCGGGGTTAGCTGACGCATAAAACGTCCCAACCATAGGCGAGTGAATGCATCGACCTAAGCTAGGCGTAGTCGGTTCGACCGCCTCGACGGGCGTGTTGGCATTCGGTAGGCTGCCTTGATTAGCACCTTGATTAGCGCCTTGATAAGCGCCAGCTGGTTGTGGTGCCGGTGGCTGTGCCCAATATTGGGCTGCTGGGGCATCATGGCTACGGTGGTTAGGACGAGTAATGCGTACCGACTCCTCGCCTTCAAGGATTTCTATTTCGGTGACATCGGTATTTTCTAGTAGTTCGATTAATTTTTTGATTTTTCGAATATCCATTGGTTAACCCCTTTGATTAAACGTTTAAACGATCTTATTGATTAGTTTGTGAAAATTCATGGTGTGCCGCAATAAGCGCCATTTCATAACCATGTGCGCCAAACCCACAGATAACGCCTTGGGCAATATCACTAAAGTAAGAGTGCTGGCGAAAAGGTTCACGCTGAAAAATATTACTTAGATGCACTTCGATAAACGGGATGCCAACAGCCAATAGCGCATCCCGCATGGCGATGCTGGTATGGGTATAAGCGGCTGGGTTTATGATGATAAAGTCAATTTTATTTTCTTGCGCATGTTGAATTTGCTCGATTAAATCACCTTCGTGGTTGCTTTGGTAAAAAGTCAGGTCATTACCAAACTCTTCGGCAAGCGCGAGCATCCGCTCGTGAATTTGAGTGAGCGTGGTGTTGCCATACTGTGCGGGCTCACGTTGACCTAACAGGTTTAAGTTAGGTCCATTTAAAACTAGGATTCTCATTTGTTATCTGTCGTGTTGGCGATTAGTTATCATAACGTGGGGCTTGTTATCGCTTTTGGTCATGGGCTTTTGGTCATGGACTTTTAGTTATGGTTTTTTTGTTATCGTATCGTATCAGTATTGTGTTTTATTGCATTCAACAGTGATGTGCCGCGATGATTAACGCGGCCAATTAACACTAACGATTAGCACGACAAGTCGTGTCAGTTTGGCGTTAGTCACTGCCAATGGCCATCAATCGCTATCAATCGCAACTAGTGGTATTTCAGTTGTGTCTAAGTCACATCCTAAATCACATTCTAAACCACGTTTAAATCACGTTGCTAACTGAGCGGTAATTGTCGCTAATTTGCGGTAAAATGTCCATAAAAATTACGTAAAATTACGTAAAGTGGCTTAAAGTTGCTTAAAATTCATTTTTTGCGTTTTTTGTGCATTCTTAGCGTGGCTGAGGTTTTAGGTGGGTTTTAGGTGGGTTTCTGCGGCTTGGTTGGTTCGCCAACGGCGGCGTAATAGCCTGCGCCAAGGCGACATAACGCATTGATTGCGTCGGCATCAACCTGTATTCGGTTGTTGGCGATGGTCACATAATCATCTGCGACATACGTGTTAATAATTTCTCCAAAGACCAAGGTTTGCTGCTGATTGCCAATTATTTGGCTATCATAGAGACGACAAGCAAACGCAATGGGGGTATTTGTTAGTCGTTTTAAGGGGCTTGTTAAGGGGTTTGTTAAGGGGCGATCAAATAATGACTGACGAGTAGGCATTGATGGATCAGGCGTTGGTGAATCCCAAAAATCAGTGAGTGCGAGGTTCGCATGGGTGAGCTCTGAATCGCCGTATGCGAATGCTTTTGCCGTCGTTTCTACCGCCTGTAATTGGTGGTAATGTGCGATATGCACGACAAACGTTTGGGTGCGCAAGATATTATCCAGCGTGTCTTTAGGGCATGGTGTGTTGTTAGTGGTTGGATTTTGATTGGCTTTGGGTGCGATAGAAAACATCAAAATCGGCGGATCCGAACAAACGGCCGTAAAATAGGAAAAGGGAGCAAGGTTATAGCCATCTGGCTGGGTATTTTCGGTTAATACCCATGCAATCGGACGCGGTATTAAGCATTGCGTCATCAAATAGTAGCACTGTTGGCTAGAAAAGTTTGCTAAATCAAAAATCATCGGCGTTGCCCCCCTTGAAAATCTCAATTAATTAAATGAAAGATTGTCTATTGAACGTTGTCTATTACGTGTTGCCTATTAGGTGTTGTCTATTACGTGCTGTTAATTGCACGCTGTCTAAGGGCTTCAAACAGAACAATCCCTGTGGCAACCGACACATTTAAGCTTTCCATATCGCCTGGCATTGGGATAACAGCCTGAAAATCCACTTGATTTAGCAAGCCGTGCGAGACACCATCGCCTTCATTGCCCATGACAATGACCATGCCTTGACGAAAATCGGTTTGATAAATGGTTTGCTGGCTATGACCGCTCAGCGCCACCGACCATAGCCCATAAGATTTTAGCTCATTCAGTGTGCGGGTTAGGTTTGTTTCATAAAAAATGGGTAACATTTCAGCACCACCGCAAGCAACTTTGCTAACAACAGGCGTGACGCTGGCACTACGATTTTTGGGTAAAATAACGGCATCAACCTGTGCAGCAGCGGCACTACGTAAACAAGCACCCAAGTTATGCGGGTCTTGTATGCCATCAAGTATCAAAAATAGGGGGTCGTTAGTCTGGGCAATATCGGCAATGCTCACGGTACTATCCATGCGGTGTAGTTCGGCGATAACGCCTTGGTGCTTGATGCCAGGCAGCATTAAATCGAGCGTGAGTTTATCTACCCATTCAATGGTGATGTTTTGTTGTTTCGCTTGCTCGGCTAAGCGTTTGATGCGCGTCGTTTGTTTTCCCGCATCTATGAATATTCGGGCAAAAGACTGTGATTTTTCTAACGCCGTGTTAACAGCGTTGATACCGGCTATTTGCTGTTTGGATGAAATCCGTGGTTGGTTTTGGGGCATGGTTATTGACAGGTTGTTCGCTTGTGATTTTTTGATTTTATTGGTTTGTGGTTATTGGTTTGTGGTTATTGGTTTGTGGTTATTGGTTTGTGGTTATTGGTTTGTGGTTATTGGTTTGTGGTTATTGGTTTGTGGTTATTGGTTTGTGGTTATTGGTTTGTGGTTATTCGTATGAATGTTTCGGTAGAGTATCGAGTAGATACATCAACAACGAGTCGTTCAATTGGTACGCCAGCGATTGGTGTATCGGCTAGTGTAGCAGTTTTTTATCGAAAGTAGGGCGGTTTATTTGATAGATATCGTATATCTAGGGAATTATCTAGGCGTTTATTAGGTATTGGTGTGGTTTCTGTTGGTGTTTTCGGTATAATGAGGGTGCAAATTAAAAATTGACAACAAGGGTTTGATGGCATGTGAAAAATCGATTTAAACAGTGGATGACAGCACGTAAGCATATAGAAGGGTTGCGGTTTTTGAAGCCCATTTCGCACTGGCTAGTCGACCCCAATATTTGGCATTTAAATCGTCGAAATATTGCCAGTGGGTTTGCTATCGGTGTGATGATAGGTTGCTTGCCGATACCTTTTCAAATGTTGCTGGCTGCCATGCTAGCGATTGCTTCGCGGGTCAATTTGCCCATTGCATTAATGGCAACCTTTATTAGCAACCCAGTGACCATGCCGTTTTTATTCTCGGCAAATTACTTTTTAGGCACGACCCTGTTAGGTCGGAGCTACCGTGATTTACCCGCCTTTGAATGGGGTTTTAAGGCCGTACTCGATTTGGGCGCTGAGATTCTTATTCCGCTGTATTTAGGCTCGATTGTCATGGGGGTCATTGCGTTTGTGGTGAGCTTATTGTCGGTGCGCATTATTTGGCGCATCCATGTCATTCGGCAATATAACAGACGCCAGCGCAACTGGAAATAACCCGAATCGCTTATCTGAAGCGCTTATCTGAAGCGCGTAGCCTAAGCGCGTAGCCTAAGCCGATTGATGGTCAAATAGGCTAGATGGAGCAAGTGGGTTAAATCGCCAACGTGTGGCAGCCAATACGAGATAGCAAATGTGACAATTCAGTGATGTTTCGTTAAAAAAAGTGAAATACCATAGCCAATCTCAAAGAGACACTTTATAATTTGACGTTAAGCCATCAACCCGCCAATAGAGAATAATAGAGAGCAACAGAAAAAATATGTTATCACGAAAAAATTGTAATTTAATCGCTGCAATCGGCTGTTTTGCTTTGGTTGCTTATGCCTATTTCTACATGGAAAAAACGCTATATTTAATCCCGTGCCCCTTGTGCTATGCCCAACGCTTGGCGTTTGTTGTGCTCGGTGTTTTATTTGTATTGGCGGCATTTTTCCCAGGCGCCAAAAAGGGCAAGCTAATACACACGACACTATTACTACTGGCGGCGATTGGTGGGGCGGCGCTTTCGATACGCCATTTGTATTTGCAAAACCTCCCCAAAGATCAACTCGCCAGCTGCGGTGTGGATTTTTATGGCATGTGGGATGTAATGCCGTTTGGTCAAGCCGTGATTTCAATGCTAAGCGGCGCCAGTGACTGTGGTAGCGTTCAATGGCAGTGGTTGGGGCTTAGCATCCCTGGTTGGACACTGCTTGCTTTTATTGGGTTTGCGTTGTGGGCGCTATGGCATAATGCGTTTCGAGGTGCTTAAATGGCCCACATGACGCCTGACGCTAGCCACCAAACCGCGCATTCAGCCACGGCCACGCATTCAGCCACGGCCACGCATTCAGCCACGGCAAGGCATTCAGCAGCGCATACGTCATTGCGTACGGGTGTCTTGCTGGTCAATTTGGGCTCGCCTGACGACACATCTGTACCAGCGGTTAGGCGTTATTTGACCGAGTTTTTGTCTGATAAACGCGTCATTGATTTGCCCCGCTGGAAATGGTGGCCGATTCTTTACGGTATTGTGCTACGCTTTCGCCCCAAAAAAACCGCCGAAGCCTACGAAAGTGTGTGGACAGCCGCTGGGTCGCCATTAATTAATACTACCCGTTTGCAATGCCAAAAACTGCAGTCACGTTTTGCGGATGATTCGGTGGTATTTGAGTACGCCATGCGCTATGGTAATCCCAGCATCGAGGATAAGATGCAAAAACTGGCGGAACAAGGGATTGCACGCCTTATCGTGTTGCCACTTTACCCGCAGTATTCTAAAACAACCGTTGAAAGCGTGTACGATAAAGTCGATGAAGTGGCTGAAAAAATGGCGTTATCAATCTCTTTGCACAAAATCACACATTACTATGACCACCCGTTGTACATCGATGCCATGGTCAATGCTATCCAGCGCTTTTGGCAACAAAACGAAGTCCCGCAACAACTGGTGTTTTCCTATCATGGCGTACCTGTGCGCTATATCGATCAAGGGGATGCTTATTACGAGCACTGCAAGGCGACAACGGCAAAAATTATCGCCAAACTGTCACCCGTTGATACCGATTGTCTGATGACTTTTCAGTCGCGTTTCGGTCGTGAAGAATGGACCAAGCCCTATACTGACTATACGCTCAAAGAATTAGCACAAAATGGTACCGAAACGTTACACATTATATCGCCAGCCTTTGCTGCCGATTGTTTAGAGACACTTGAAGAATTAGAAGAGGAAAACCGTGAGTACTTCGAAGAAAACGGTGGAAAAATCTACCGCTACATTCCCGCGCTCAATGATGACGACGAGCACATTGACTTGTTCGAGGTCATTATCCGAGAAAGCCTTACCGCCGCAAACACTGAATCGACTTAGGATTCTCATCACGGGCTGTTCGTCTGGCATTGGTTACCACTGTGCTAAGCGTTTGCACGAACAAGGGCATATCGTGGTGGCCGCTTGTCGCCAGTATACGGATGTTAAGCGGCTACAAGACGAAGGATTGCTTGCTGTTCAGCTTGATTTAGACGACAGCGGTTCAATCGTTGAAGGCATTCGTGATTGTCTAGCAATTACACACAACATCCTAGACGTATTGATTAATAATGGGGCGTATGGGCAGCCAGGCGCGGTTGAGGACTTAACACGCGCAACGCTAGAAAAACAATTCAGCACCAATGTTTTTGGCACGCATGAATTAACCAGCAAATTATTAAAAACGCTACTGGCGTCTGATTGCCCGCGCATCATTCAGATCAGTTCGGTGTTGGGTTTGGTTTCGTTGAAATATCGTGGTGCTTATGTGGCATCAAAATATGCGCTCGAAGGGCTTACCGACACGATGCGCCTTGAGCTCGCCGATACGGCGGTTAAAATCGTCTTGGTTGAACCTGGTCCTATTACCTCTCGGTTTCGCGAAAATGCCCAAAAAGCCTTTGTTGAAAACGTTGATACCACGCGTTCGCGCCATGTTGATGCCTATAAACGGGCAATGCGCCGATTTGATAGCACGACAAAACAGCCGTTTACCTTAAGCGAAGAGGCGGTTTATCAAGTCGTTATCCGTGCTATACAGCACCCCAATCCTAAACCGCGTTATTACGTGACCAAAGCCACGTATTTGCTCGGCTATGCAAAACGCATACTATCGACGCGATTATTGGATTGTTTATTGTGTAAAATTTCAGACGATGAAAATAAGCACAGTCGGCAAACGGATGCCAAGGGCGATGAAAAATCTGAAATACATGAAACAACTCACCAGGCGACACACGAGGCGGACGGCAATAATCAAGCGAGTAATCAGGCAAATAATCAGCGTGACCCAGATGATTTGAACGATTTAAACGATTCAAATGATTTAAACGAGTTAAATGGCGCTAATAACTCAGATGGTTTAGATGGTTCAGATGATTATGAGAATACAGATAACCATCGTTCTGCCGATAATGCCAAAACGACCAAAACGGGCAAAACGGATAAAAAGTAGGGTAGTGCCATTTCGTCTATCATTTCGTCTGTTTTATGGTGTTGCCTCTAGGCATTAATTTTTGGCATTAATTTTCAGTACTAATTTTTAGTATTAATCAGGGATAATTTGGGTTTTCTCGCGTGGTTTTTTTCCAAGTGCGCTTGGTAGATATTTTCGCCCATGACTTGTCGGGAAATCAGGTTTTGCATTTCCTGTGCAGTCACCGCTTTATCGAATAGATAACCTTGTCCATAAGCGCATCCGATGTCGCGTATTTTATCCAGCATGGCTTTTGTTTCTATGCCTTCTGCGACCAATTGCATGTCAAATTTTGTCGCCAACGCATTAATGCATTCGACAAAATAGGCGTCTTTTTCATCTTGGTCGATTTCTTTGACAAATGATCGGTCTAATTTGAGTTTATCTATCGGCAACTCGCGCAAATGCGAAAGCGATGATAACCCAGTACCAAAATCATCTAACGCAATCTGAACGCCCAGTGCTTTGAGTGTCTGCATAATGCCAGGTGTTGCTTCTAAATCCTGCATGGCGGTATTTTCTGTGATTTCTAGCACCAGATTCTCTGGTTGGAAATTCGTGTGATGAAAGACATCGGATAACAAGTTGGCCAATTGATTTTGACGATACATCACGGGTGAAATATTGATACTCAGGCAAATATTCGATTCACTGTCCTGATGCCAGCCGCGATAGGCTTTACACGCTGTGTAAATCACCCAATGATTGAGCATTTCGGAGAGTCCGTATTGATCGGCGATTTGAAAAGCCTCCAGCGGATTAATATAGCCATATTTTTTAGAGTACCAACGTAGCAACGCTTCGATAGCATAGATTTTGCCTGTTTTTAAATCGACAATTGGCTGATAATGCACGGTTAAATTATTATCAATAATATCGTTTCGCAGTGCTCTAGAGACACGTTTTCGCCACCGCATATCGGGCGTGAATAGTCGATAATGCGTGCCACTGCGCAAGCGCTTGGCGTGATACATGGCAATATCCGCGTTAGCGACAATATCCTCGGCGTTTTGCCCGTCTTCGGGGTAAAAGCTGACGCCAACGCTGACGTCTTGTTGCATATTGATGTCTTTGATTCGTGAAATCATTTTTATTTGCTGACAAGCAATTTCGGCGATGTTTTCGCATTCGCTGATAGAGTTAACCCCTTCACGAATAATCGAAAATTCATCACCGCCCATGCGAAAGATTAAATTTTGATCGCCCAAAACCTCCTGTAATGATTGACTAACATGCACCAGCATTGCATCACCATAAGCATGTCCAAAATTATCGTTAATTTCTTTGAAATTATTCAAGTCAACAACCAACACGGCATAGCCTGTATTTTTGTCGGCTGCTTTTTTGTGAATTCGCATCAGCCTTTCGTTAAAGAGTTTGCGGTTGGGCAGCCGTGTCAAACTATCATGCGTTGCATGCCAATAGTTACGGTTGCTTTCTTGGAGTAAGAGAATAATCAAAAAAGCACCACTAATGAGGACGATAATAATCGAGCGGTTGACATTTTGCTGAATGGAATTGGCACGATTTAAGCGGCTGGTCACCTCATCGCCTAAATAGCTTTCAAACGAAAATTGCCGCAACGGCGTGAGAAAAGGCGTAAACGATTCTAGCAGTTGATCGGCATTGGCTTTGTCACCTGATTGCAGATTTTCGATAATAGCGGTATTACTATCTAGCCAATCATACAGGTCATCATAGGTTTGCTGGGCACCTGGTAATTCGCGTAATCCCGCCGCCTCAGAACCATTTCTAACTGTCTTTAGACGCGCCCAAAGCAAATCAAATTTGAGCAATAAATAGTCAGATTCCCTGAGGCCTTCACCAACAAGCTCTAACCCTTGTGCAAGCCCTAATGCCGTGCGATCAACCTCTGAGGCAGCGTATGCGCCTGCTTTTTGTGTAAAAGTCAGGTACTCAACGGTTTGGGTTTGTTGTCGAAAGGCCAAACCAGAAAAGACAATAAAAATGGCGATGACAAGCATCGCAAACACACTTTTGATGGTCGTTCGTTGATTAAAGTTTGGCATGCTAGTTGGTTAATCAGTGGTTAATTAAGTTGTCATTAGTTGTTAATCAACTGTGAGTCGGCAGTAAAAAAACGGTTTAGTTCGCCTTTACTCAACGGTCAGATTAAGCAGCTGCCACACTGATCTTGCGTGATATTTTAGCTGGTCTGTTTCTGGTTGTTGGGAGTAGGGGTAAATAATTCGTAAAGGGCCTAAATCCCGTCGGCTAATCGTCTCTCCGTTATGTTTGTAGGCGATTATTACGTCGTACTTGAGTAAATCTTCCCACGGGATAACAGCGTAATAGTCATCTAATGCGGTTACGGTAATACCACCGTTACGGTTAGTAAGCGCTTTTTCGAGTCCAGCTTTGTCAAGTTTGGCGCTTGCCAGCGCATAGGCCATGACATCCGCGAGCAACACGCCTTCGAAGTGCTGCTTTTCATCACTCCAGGGGGTATTGGTTTCGAAGGCGATTGCAGGAAAAGCCTGTAGCATGGGTAAGTCTAATACCAGTGTGTTTTTTTCAGTATTCGTGACACGAATATTGCCATCAATGGTAAGTAGTGGTTTTTCAGTCAGTTCGGGCAGTTGTAATGATTGGCTTTGGGTATCGCCCTGAGAATTGGGTTCGCTTTGTGCTTGTGCCAGCGAAGTCATGCCCAATGACGTGATAGCCAACGAAACAATACTCAAGGTGGCGAATAATAGGGGGGGGATACGCATCTTAGTTCTCCTTTTTTTATAATTGATTGATGGGTTCACTAAGGTAATAATACCGTTATTACCTGTTAGCTATTATTGTATGTCTAAATGTGAATAAATACCAGCAGCTAAGTGATGATGAGCAGACAATACGCAGACAATAGGCAATAGCTGGGTGGTTGATAGTTATTGGTTTTTTTCTGTCCAACGACTAATGCCCTCTGAAAAGGCAATACCGCATAATACGAGCAGCAAACCAATCCCATGATACCAACGAAAGGCTTCGCCAAGGATGATAACGGATAACATGGCACCAAAAATGGGGATTAAGTTGATCGCAAAACCTGCTCGGCTTGCGCCGATTAGCTCAACCCCTTTGGCGTAGCATAGCTGCGCGACAATAGAGGGGAAAATGGCGATATAGACTAATATTAGCACAGAACGCCCATTGATATGTAAAAAACCGCCGTGTTGCGATTCGTATAGCGCAAATGGAATCGCCACCATTAACGCACAAACAGCCAGCACAAAAATAAAACTCATCCAACTGATATGTGGTTTAAATCGCAATATAATAGAGTATGCAGCGTACAATACACAAGCAATCAGCATCAGCGTATCACCCTGATTAATGCCTTGGCTGATGGTGTTGATAATATCGCCTTTTGTGGCCGTAATCGCAACACCCAAAAAGGCCAACACAACGCCCAGCAACTGGAGTATGAAAATCCGCTGTCGGAAAAAAACCAGATTTAATAATAAAATAATCATCGGGATTGCGGCTTGAACAATCGAGACATTAATGGCGCTGGTGTGGTTGAGCGCCGCGTATAGCAATAAATTAAATGCGGTAAAGCCCATGGCGCCATAAACAAAAAGCAAGGGTAAATGCACGCGAATCGTTCGCCATTCTCTTTTGATGCTAGGGATGGCAAATGGCAGTAAAACACTACACGCAATCGCCCAGCGCATCAACGTGAGTATCATGGGCGAGACCTCTGGTGCTGCCAGTTTTCCAGCAATGGTATTGCCTGCCCAAATAAGTGGTGCCAACGTCAGTAATAAATAAGGGCGATTCAACATAATAGATTCAACATAATCGATTTAGCATAGCAGATTCGGCATAACGAACATAGCAAAGTAGGGGTAAGATAACTAAAAGTGTCAATTCAGATAACCGCTGAATTGCACTGGTGAATTGCACTGGCGTGTACCGATTAAGTCGTTTGTTTGGCGCGTTATTTGGCGCGTTATTTGCTGTTATTTGGTTAAGGTGACAGTCGTTGTTTTTCCCATATCGTACTATCATCTAATACCTTATCATCTAATTCTGTGGTTGTGTACTGGATACGATCGTGTAAACGCCCAGGCTGACCTTGCCAAAATTCAAAGCGCGTGGGTCGGATACGATACCCACCCCAAAAATCAGGTAACGGGACGGATTTTCCTGCAAACCGCTGTGCCAATTGTTTGGCCTTGTCAATTAACAATTGCCGAGAATCAATGACTTGGCTTTGCTGCGATACCCAAGCGCCAATTTGGCTCTCTTTGGGGCGAGAGGCAAAATATTTGAGTGATTCCGCTTGGCTGATTTTTTCAGCACGGCCTTCGATAAGTAGTTGTCGCTGCAACGGATACCAAGGGAAACAAACGCTTACTTGCGGGTTTTCGCTAATGTCGTGAGCTTTTTGGCTGTGGTAATTGGTGAAAAACACAAACCCATGATGGTCAAAATATTTTAATAAAACGGTTCGCGTGCGCAACCGCCCAGCGTGATTAGCCGTTGATAAGACGAATGCATTGGGCTCGGCTAAATGTTCGGTGTGCCGCGCCAGCTCAAACCATTGCTCAAATAGTTTCACAGGGCTATCTGGCATTGTTTTTATATCTAACGGCTCGTGTTTGTCAAACACCGTCCGCATCTGGCTGATATCGTTCATTTTGGCTGTTTTTATCGTGGCCGTTGTCGTTGCCGTTGCTGTTGTGTGCGACGGCTCACCAGTATCATCAGCCCTATCAGCAATAATAAGCTTAAGAAATGATTCGCAGGAATCGGAGCCGGTGGACCGATACGCGGTACGAGTGTCCATGTGTCAGCAATCAATCGCAGCTGATAAGTAACGCCCGCAGCGATGTAGGTTGTTGTGCCGTCTGATAACGAAGCACTATTTGCATCACCTGTGACGCGAATGAGGGGAATATTCATTATGTCAGAATTCGCGGGATCTAGGTTATTTAAATAAATCACCAAAGGCGCTGTTACATTGCCGTCAATCGTTAACAAGTCAGATTCGTGCGTGCCAGTATTAATATCCAATCGCACCGTGCCATTGTTCTCAAAGTCACCGATAATCGTCGGTGTGTCGTCGGTGGCATCATCGCTTAAGGTGAGCAAGCTGTTGTTAATCACAGGCGTTGGCGGTACGCCGACAATCGCCAGCGTCGAGGTATCAAATAGTCCAGTAGTTCCATCGTTAATAAAGGTAGAAGCAGAAACCGTCGTCGTGCCAAAGACGCCAAAAAGCGTCCCTGGAGTAACCACGACAGTCAATTGCGCTTTGGAAAAGCCCATAAAACAAAGCGTGACGAGAATCGTGACTAATTTAGCAATCCAATGTCTGTCGTAGCGGCTGTTGCTTTGTCTACTCCTTTGGCTACTTCCCTGGCTATTGTCTGAGCAGACTGGCGCTGCGGGCTGTGTCTTTGGGTTTGCCCGCTGGTTGCTTGCCTTTTCTCGTAGCGCCTTTTCTCGCAGCGTCATTTGTTGTCGTGCTATTTGTTGTCGCATGTTCTGCACTCTCATCCATTATATCCTTTTGAACTTATCATCTGTGGCCTAATTTTAACACACGTTCAAGGGGGTTAACTCACTAACAAAATGTAAATTTACCGAAATAGCGATTGAAATTGCTAATCAGGTTACCTATACTGCTAATAAATACTGCTAATAAGGTAATGTTTAACATGTCATTGTGTTATCGAAATGCTGATTTAAATGTTTATTTAAACGTTTATTTAAACGTTTTGAAACGAACCCAGCGTTATCAACCTAACTCACGCTCATGCGGTTCAATTCGATTCACCTAATACATCAATAATACATCGATAATACATCAACCTTGATTACATTTACCTTGATAACAATCACCATATTACATACTATACTATATAAATTGCTTACAACAAAATCTGACACAAAAAAGAAACCGCTCAGTATTGAAATAACGCTCGTAACCATTTCAAAAACTGCTAAAAAACTAAAAAATAACTAAGGTAACCACATGAAAGCACTCGTTAAAGCAAAATCAGAAAAGGGCATTTGGATGCAAAATGTGCCAGAGCCCAGTTGCGGACATAATGATGTCAAAATAAAAATTAAAAAATCCGCAATTTGTGGCACTGATATGCATATTTATCAATGGGATAAATGGGCGCAGTCGACAATCCCTGTGCCGATGGTGGTCGGGCATGAATATATGGGTGAAATCGTTGAAATTGGCAGCGAAGTCAATAATTTGGCTATTGGTGATCGTGTCTCTGGCGAGGGGCATATTGTCTGTGGGCATTGCCGCAACTGCCTCGGCGGAAAAAAACATTTGTGCCTTAATACCGTTGGCGTTGGGGTTAATCGCCCGGGTTCTTTTGCTGAGTACCTTGTTATCCCCGCTGAAAATGTATTCAAACTGCCTGCGCATGTTAGCGACGACGTGGCGTCGATTTTTGATCCGTTTGGTAACGCGGTTCATACCGCATTGTCGTTTGATATGGTGGGTGAGGATGTGTTGATTACTGGCGCTGGACCAATTGGCATTATGGCGGCGGCAATTTGCCGTCACGCAGGGGCGCGTTTTGTCGTCGTAACCGATGTAAACGATTATCGACTCGAGTTAGCCAAAAATATCGCAACCAACATCACCACGGTCAATGTTGCCAATAGTGAATTAAAAACCGCCATGCAATCACTCGGTATGGTCGAAGGATTTGATGTCGGGCTTGAAATGTCTGGCGTAGGCGTTGCATTAGAGCAAATGATGAGCAATATGATTAATGGCGGTAAAATTGCGATTTTGGGTATTCCACCCGATAAAATTCAGCTAGACCTTGCACATGTTATTTTCAAAGGGCTGACGATTAAAGGGATTTACGGCAGAGAAATGTTTGAAACTTGGTATAAAATGGGTATGCTCGTGCAATCAGGCGTTGCGATTGAACGTGTGATTACGCACCATTTTAGCATTGATGATTATCAACTGGCTTTTGAAACCATGGCATCAGGGCAAAGCGGTAAAGTCATTATGGACTGGAATTGAGGCGCAAATTAAGCCTCAAATTGAGGTCGCGGTTGAGATAGATTGAATTGACAACACTGTGAAAATCGACATTATTACCATCGGGGATAAATTGCCCAATTGGGCGAATGAAGCGGTTTTTGATTATCAAAAACGGTTTCATAGCATGGCAGACTTTTCTCTGTCGATTAAAGCCATTGCGCCCAAAAAACGCACAAAAACTGCCAACATTAGCAACATTGTGGCGGCTGAGAGTGCGGCGCTAATTGCCGCGATTCCCAATCATTACCATGCGATTGCATTAGATGTCGCAGGGCAACAGATGAGTAGCGAAGCCCTTGCAACACAGCTTGATAATTACCATAGCCAAGGCGATAACTTGGCCATTTTAATTGGCGGTCCCGATGGGTTTGATGACACTGTGAGGCAGCGTGTCGATGGCCGTTGGTCCGTATCGCGTCTGACACTGCCGCATCCGCTGGTTCGCGTACTAATCGTCGAAACCTTATACCGCAGCGTCAGTATCTTGCATCAGCATCCTTATCATCGTGCCAGCACGATGCGCTAAGATAATCTAACGCTGTATATTAACCCGTATATCAATGCCATGTAAATACCATTTTAAATAATATCTACGTCGCTACATAACTACATAACAGACAATACATAACAGACAAACCAAAAGCAACCAAAAGCAATCAATATAACCAAAAAGTAACCCAATGCCACCATCAAATACCACAACCCTGTGCCAGCTACTGGTACAATTAAGCGATGAATTAACGCACCAAAATCTATGGTCTAGCGAACCACCTAGTCCCGAGCAAATGGCAAGCCAAGCTCCGTTTTGCGTTGACACCATGCCACTTGAGCAGTGGCTTCAATGGGTTTTTATTCCGCGCTTACAGGCCTTGTTAGCAGCAGGCGACTTGCGCCAGTTACCCCAACAGTCGGATGTCTTTAGCATGGCGGATTATGTTTTTTCGCCGTATGCAGCCGACACTACCGCGATTTGTGCCACAGTTTCTGCTATTGATGCACTGATTAACGAACTAAGCAACGAAGCACCAGTAATAACTAGCAATAACTAGCAATAACGAATCAAATAACGCAACAAAGTAGGCCGAATAAGCCAAATAAGCCAACACAAACCAACGTAAACCAACACAAACCAGCGCGGGTTATGCCTAGCTTATCTAGCGCTTAATAATCTACCCAATACTAATGTTTGTCGCAAAATAGGAATTAATTGTAAGAAATCCTCGCGTTGTTTACAGTTAGGTTAACTCAAAGTAGTGACTAAGTATCTCATAAGGTGTTGCGTTGTTCAAACTTTTGTGCGGTTTGACAGTATTGTAAAAATTGATGAATCGATTTAATTCCAATCGTCTNGTGCACTATCTTTAAATGATTGTTTTTCGTGCCACATTTCCATCATAGTGCGGATAACACGTTCTGCTTTGCCATTGGTCTGTGGTCTAGCAATACGTGTAAACTTTTGCCCGATGCCATTGTCACGACACGCTTTGACAAACGCCTGATTGGTTACAGGGCCTTGTTTGTCGGCGGCCTTGTACTGGCGGGTGCTACAGGTACTCAGAGCTTTGCTGGCACCTGTGTTGAGACTGGCGGTGGCGGGTCGGGTGTTTGGACTTGCTCAGGCACTTTTGTGCCCGCTGAATTCCCCAATACATTCAATGTGCCAGCGGCTAATACGCTGATTTTGGATGCCAGTGTTGATGCCAGCATGCTGGATTCGAACGGATTCATTTTGCGAAACACCTCCGGCGCTGCCGCAGACATGAGCCTAGAATTGCAAGCGGGTGCTATTATCCGCCATAATGATGGTACTCGCTTACGGGACCCACTGTTGGTTTTTAATGGAGAAGACGGTACATTGTCTGCACTAATCTCCGGTCAAGTTATTTCCGATGAACGCGGTCTGGGCGTGCGCTCAACCAACAATACCTCCGTGGCTGCCGATAATTTCATTCGGATTGCCGAGACTGGAAGTATCAGGTCAAACCAAACCGCCATTTGGCAGGTCGTACGAGGCATTGGTAACATGCGGATAGATGTCGAAGGTACGCTGTTCACCACGCAGGTACGGGGCATCCATACAACTCAGGGGAATGTCGATAATCCCCATGATATTGTCATTAACGTAGCCGAGACGGGAACGGTGGAATCGCACCAGCAGGCAATCTATATCGGCACCAATGGTACTGGCGTTGCTAGGGTTGATGTGGCTGGTGACGTTATCGGTGGTTGGAACATGGCGGACATCGGCGGTGCCAACAGTAATTTCGGGCCGACCGCGGGCATCATTATTCAGGCGGAAGCGGCGGGCAGCGAGATTAGCATTCGGGACACCGGCACGCTCTCCAGTCTAAACGACATGGCCATCATGGATGACGACGACAATCGAAATACGTCAGTCCAAGCGCCGATGCAAATCATCAATGACGGCACCATCACTGGCTACATGCTACTCGGTGGTGGTGATGATCAATTCACCAACAACTCAACGAATGCTTGGAATATCCGCAGTTTTGCAGACACTGACGGTGATTTAGTACGCGATACAGAAAGTGTTGCGGTATCGGACTTTGGTGCGGGTACCGATACCTTCACCAACGCCGCCACTGGCACGGTTCGTCTGTTAACCGTTTCTGATCAGACAAGTTTCACTTCGGGCACCGATGACGACACGGCACCAGCGACGGTGGATGCGACAGGTGAATACACAGTGGCTTTCGGTATGGCAAAATCGATTGCAGACGAAGGTGTCGAACAGGGTCACCTACTAAATCTGGAGACCTTTGAACACGCAGGCGTGATTACGCTTGCGGACGCCGAAACTGGTGGCGTAGCCCCTGTGACTGGTGATGTACTGGTCATAACAGGATCAGACACTGCGGGTACAGACGGTGGCGGCCAGTTCACGGCTAACGGTGGCGAGTTGAGGTTAGATACGGTACTTAACGCTGGCGGCACGGATAGTGATTCAGATGTGTTGGTGCTGGATAATACAGCACTGGGTTCTGGTCCAGTGACGCTATCAATTACCAATGCGCTACTAGGTGCTGGAGCGTCTACCGACACTAATAACAACGGTCTGCTGGATGATGGCGAAGGCATTTTGGTCATCGAGGTATTAGGCGACTCTGCGACAGATGCTTTTACTATGGCGTCGATTCGTGATGGGGATTTTGAGTATACGCTAGAACAAAATTTGAACGATGGTAACTGGTATCTTGTCAGTCGATTTTCGCCCCCAGCAGCAATACCTACATCAGGCGCGTCCAGTCAAACATTACTGGTAATTTTGCTTGCCGCACTAGGCAGCTTGGCGGTTGCTAGACGCAAGTGGCTAACGCGTTCATAAAAAATAAAAAATATTTTTCTAAAATTTAAAGCAATGGCAGGTAGGCAATTAAGCGAACGCCATTGCTTAAACACTTAAATGTCTTAAGCACTTAAATTTCAGTTAGCCTTCCTGAGTTTTCTATCGCTTTCCGTGTTTTTTCTGATTACGTTGGCGTT
The DNA here is from genome assembly GCF_009362845.1 of Ostreibacterium oceani. Classification (NCBI taxonomy): domain Bacteria; kingdom Pseudomonadati; phylum Pseudomonadota; class Gammaproteobacteria; order Cardiobacteriales; family Ostreibacteriaceae; genus Ostreibacterium; species Ostreibacterium oceani. The sequence goes on from NZ_WHNW01000007.1 coordinate 27,345, forward strand.
TTTTAACTAGCTATCGATATTGCTCTATCACTCTTTGATATCCGCTAAGCTGGCCGCAATGCCGGTATAAGTTGCTGGCGTGAGCGCCGCAAGGGCTGCTTTTTCTTCGTCAGGAATTGACAGCGACTGGATAAAGGCTTGAATATTTTCGCCATTCATTGCTTTGCCTCGCGTGAAATCCTTGAGCAATTCATACGCGTTTTCAACCTGATAGCGCCGCATGACGGTTTGAATTGGCTCGGCTAGCACTTCCCACGCCGCGTCTAAATCGGCGGCAATACGCGTGTCATTGACTTCTAGCTTTTTAATCCCTTTGTCCAGTGATGCATAAGCAATGACGCCGTGACCAAACGCAGTACCCATCGTTCGCAGCACGGTGGAGTCGGTTAAATCACGTTGCCAACGAGAAATCGGAAGCTTTTGCGCCAGATGCTCGAGTAGGGCGTTGGCAACCCCGAGGTTACCCTCTGCATTTTCAAAATCAATGGGGTTGACTTTGTGCGGCATCGTCGATGACCCGACTTCGCCTGCGACCACTTTTTGTTTGAAATAGCCTAATGAAATATAACCCCAAATATCGCGCGAAAAATCAATCATAATGGTTTGAGCGCGTAATAGGGCATGACAATATTCGGCGATATAATCGTGCGGCTCAATCTGCGTAGTCAAGGGGTTCGGCGTTAAACCGAGTTGATTTTTAATCACGTTATCGGTTAGCTGTGGCCAATTCACGGCTGGATAGGCAGAGATATGTGCGTTAAAGTTACCCACTGCACCGTTTAGCTTACCCAAAATCGTCACGTCAGCAAATTGCGCGCGCTGACGCTGTAGCCTAGCGACGACATTGGCGATTTCTTTGCCTAACGTGGTGGGGCTTGCCGTTTGGCCGTGTGTACGCGATAACATGGGTAGCGTGGCGTAAGTGCTGGCCATTGCCCGTAATTGTGCGATTAGCTGGTCGATAGCGGGTAAAATGACGTGGTGTCTGGCCGCTTTTAGCATTAACGCATACGCGGTATTATTAATGTCCTCAGAGGTGCAGGCAAAGTGCAAAAACTCACCGTAGGGTGCAAGCTCTGCTTGCTGTGCAAAGTCGGTTTTGAGCTGGTACTCAACCGCTTTGACATCGTGGTTGGTGGTTTTTTCAATCGTTTTGATAGCATTGGCTTTATCGGCATCAAATGTTGTTTGTAACTGCTTTAAATAGGCGTACGCGGCATCAGAAAATGTCGGTAATTCGGTGATTTCTGGCGCTTTGGATAGCGCTATAAACCACTCTATTTCAACAAAATAGCGGTAATAAATTAACGCATATTCAGAAAAGTAGGGGGACAAAAGACGGGTTTTTTCCGCATAGCGACCATCAACCGAAGAGATATTTAATAACGCAGACATAGAGGCAGAGATAGGGGCAGACATAGAGGCAGACATAGAGTATTTTATTGAGTAGTGAAAAGATAAACTATTGTAAGCGCTATTGGCGCACCCGTAAAGTTTAAAAAACACAAAACCAATACGATAACCAAATTTATGTTGATTAAACAAGGTATTGGGTTATTAACAGGTCAGCAATAAAAATACTCAAAAACGAATAAGCAATAGGGAGATAACCCATAAAAGCAGGGCAGCGGTTATTTATTTATTCAACCAATCAATAACCCAATCGACAAACTAATCACGAACGCGTGGTAATTTGCGAAAAAGCGCTTGCGTCTATGCCCAATATTGGGTAATATAGCGCCTCAATTTAGGCGCGTAGCTCAGTTGGTTAGAGCACTACCTTGACATGGTAGGGGTCGGTGGTTCGAGTCCACTCGTGCCTACCAAATTAAAGTGAAATTTTGGCGGATAAAGGATTTATCAGCGAATAGCCAATTGCTTTTATTTGGTATTTCAGCAACGTATACAGCAAATATCTCAGTAGGTTATCCTCCCAAAAAGATAGTCATATTATTTGAATTTTGCCAGTATATTTTCTATGAAACTCATTGACTGGTTGCTAGCCTCTGATTGCTTCCCAGTCATCCTAATTGCGGGGTTATCATGGATTGTTCTCGAGAGATCTTCGAGAAGGGTCTTTTGCAGCGCATCTCTTGCTGTTGTGGAGTTTCGTTAATCATCGTATTAGATTGTTCCTTTAAGAGAATAAAAGTGCTTGCGGCCACCTTTTTATGCTCGTATTCATCCGCAGTTTTTTTAGCGTTTGATGCTAATTTACTCGCATAACCTATCAGTAAGCCATAGGGTATGGCCAATAACGCGCCTTTGAAAATCAATAGCCACATCTCGCTAATGTCTTCGATGTTAATGGTCTTCATAAAAACGACTAGCCCGGAAACAATAATCATTAAAATCGCGACCCATGTCCACCATCGTTCTAATCCTCTTTCTTTTTTAACCACATCATCATACTCTTTTGCCAGTCCTGCGGCTAAGCCGCTAGGCAAAATACTATCAATCTCTTTAATCAACAAGCTCAACCTTTCACGATTAGCCTCCAACTCTTGACTTAAAGGGCGATTTGAATCATTGTCATCAGACTCTTCCCCAGTGGAATCCTCGAACCATTTTTGATAAAAACTATCTAATGTGTCTAGTTTTTCATTTGTCGATTCTACTTTTTCGTGCGTTTTGAAAATATCTTCTGCTTTTTCATTTATTTCTGAATAAGTATCCGACACTTTAGTCGTTAGACTTTTGTTTTCTTCTGTGTCGGTTACCCATTCGTCATACAGATTATCTAACTCCAAATGCTTGTTTTTGGCGTCTTTACTTTTTTCGGCAATGCTGTCAAGGAGTTGTTTAATTTCTTCATGCTCACCTTTGAGGGCTTCGGTGTCTAATGTACTTCTTGCTCTTTCAATTAGTTCATCATAAGGTTTGAGCATTTGAACAATTGATTTCTTTGTTGTGACAGGCGTAATAAACGGTATTTCATTCAGATAACCTATGGCATCTTGCAAATTCATCAGAAAGTTTGCGTGGAATGGGCCATACGAAGACAAAACGTTTCCGCTTGATTCTATTTTTTGCTTTGCGCTTTTGAGTGCATTGGTTATTTTTTGGTGGGTGATTAACTCCGGATCACAGCATTTTATTTGAAATTCAATGTGAGCAATCACTTTTCCGATATTTGCTAATATGGCATCGTCATTGCTACTTTCTGTATTAATGTTACCTAAAGCTTCCTTGATGCCTTCTAAGGCCGCATGAATCGGATGGTCTCTAAATATTTCCTTGTTAGACATTTATTATAAACTCCTGTGTGATTTCAAATATAATCTATATATGGGGTATTTTTATTTTTTCAAGTGCGATATGTAGTTTTATTTGGCTTTTTTGACGATCAAACAACCATCTACCTGACATTCACCAATTCCTTAAAATTTGTTGTGTATCTTGGATACAGCTCCGGGCAAGAAATTAATAGGCGAGATATAAAAAAGCATAGAAAAGCGAGATTACGTTGCTTGCGCCAATGATTTTCTGTTGAAGCTGATTGCGTTCACAATAATTTACAAAAATTTTTCTTTGCAAATAAATAAATAGTAAAATGGGCAATGCAGTTATAAGCAATGCGATAATAAAAATAAATAACAAGTCCATAGGTTTACGCTCGAAGTTAGGTCACCAGAGTAACTGGGCTAATGTAATACAGCAATACGTACAATTTTATCATTAAATGCTATCAAGTGTTGGGGTAACGCAAATCGAATCAAACATGGTCAAAATAAAATATTCCATTCTTACTTCGTATAATTTATATTATGTTAAATGGCATTGGGGGTTCATTCATTGCTAGATACCACGATGGCTGCCTCAGTGCATCCCCTGTATATTTTTTCGTGACCTTTTTTGTAATCTATTTTCGTAATCAACTTACTGCAAAGTCATTTCTGCGTTCGAATGGCAATAATCAATCAAACAATTCGATTATCGATTTGACCCTGACAAAATAATTCGATATTACGGATGACCTGCGACCAAAGGGCTTTCATGGTATCCTGGCTGGCCCAGGCATTGTGTGGCGTAATCATGACGTTGGGCTGTCCCAGTAGTGGTTGAAAAGGATGTGTGGTGGTCATCGGCTCTTGTGTGAGTGTATCAAATCCAATGGCGCTAATTTGTTGATTAGCCAGTGCTTGCACCGTGTCGGCTTCATTGGCTATACCACCTCTGGCGGTGTTGATAATCATGGGTTTTTTGTGCATTTGCTGGTAAGCTTTCCGATCAATTAAGTTAGCGGTGTCTTTCGTTAGCGGACAATGCAGCGAGATAATATCACTGGTTGCCAAAAACGTTTCCCACGAGACACAGGCGTATGGGTGTGTTTTGGCTTGATTGTTGCTGTCACTCGTTTTATGATGCAAATTGCCCGTATTCTCTGTATTCCCAGTATCGTTTGTATTGTTCATATTGCCACTATTGCGATACTCACTGGGTGCTAAAAATTGTACGTGCATTTTAAAGGCACTCGCGAGTTCAGCAACCGCCAAACCAATTGCGCCCTGCCCGATTAGCCCAATCGTCTTGCCGCATAAATCATTCATTGGATGGTGGTGTAGGCAAAAAATGGGCGACTGATGCCAGTGCTGTTGCAAGACATCGTTGTGGTATGCCAATAAATGACGGCTGAGTGTCAATATCATGGCAATGGTATGCTCTGCAACGGTTTGTTTGGCGTAAGCCGTCACGTTACAAACGGCAATGCCATGCGCTTTGCAATAATCAATATCGACATTATTATAGCCCGTTGCCGAAACAACAATGAGTTTAAGCTGCGGCAATTGCGCGAGAACGTCAGCGTTAAGCACCACTTTATTCGTAATGGCAATATCGGCATCTTGTAGCCGTGGCACAATCAATTCAGGTGCTGTCTCATCATACGCAATCCATTCATGGGCGATGCTTGGTCGCGCCAACACGATATCACGCGGAAAGGTCTGTCTATCGAGAAAAACAATGGTTTTAGGCGTATTAGGCTGCTGATGGTGATGATTATTGTGATTATGATTATGGTTGCGCGTCATGCTGACCTCAAGCTTGGTATTGTGAAATGAAGTAAACCGCCAAAGACAAACCGATAGCGCCTAACCCCACCGCCGCGATGATTTTAGGGAGGCTTTTGGGGTAAGTACCAGAAACTTTACCTGTTTGCCCATTAATAACTACAACATAGTTTTTTCCAGCATATTCAAACCCACTGTACCAAACAGGCAATAGCAGGATTTTATAGGTTGATTGTTGATAGTGGATTTGTTTGGACTGGATGCGTTGTCGGTCACCGCCAATGTCGCGATAAATTTGTTGCACAATTTGTTGTTCAATGGCGACTTTCGCCTCGCTGAGTGCCGTGCCGATATCTAACTGGTAGTGTTCGGCTTGATGGCCTGCCAAGTAGGCTGCCGTATAAGGCTTTACCTGTGCTAAATGCCACGGGCGAAGTTTGCGAATAATGAGTTTGGGAAAGGTTTTTGAGGCATAAACTAACACATCATCAAAAAAACATCGTAGTTTGCCTGTTACGGGTCGCCAAATCGTGCGGGTATAAACTTCTGTTTGGCTATTGGCTTTTTTTCGCGTTTCACGGATGATTTTGCCACGTTCGCCATGATATTGGACGTTCGCCAGTGTGTCAAATGTCCAATACGGCAAATAAACCCCATTGAATTGTTTGGCGTGTCCAGTCAGCCCTTTTAATGCGGCGGGCGCAAACCAACGTTTTTTAAGCCACTGAGCAAATAGTCGGTCTGTGTCGTGCTGACCAACAACAAACGGAATTAACCCATCAATGTGTAAGGTTTGTTGGGTGATGTCCATTTTGGCAATGGGGCTTTTGCAATACGGGCAACGCCCTGCGATTTCATTTTGTTGCCAGATAAAACTTGCACCGCACCGCGTGCAATCAATGGCTGTTTTGGCGTTAGGTGCTGTGAGTGGCTGACGCTGGATATTCGCTATGGCGGCATCTAACGATTGTTCGCGAAGCGCCAAAGGCGCGTTTGTCGTATGATCAGCATGGGTAATCGGGGTGTGCCACCCACATGATTGGCAATGTAGCGCGTGTTTGCCAGCTTGGTAGTGGACACTGGCGCCGCATTGATCACAGCGAAATTCGTAGATTTTAGCCTGTTTCGGATGCATGCTTGCTACGCTGGGATACTAGGGATACTAGGGATACTATAACTGACCACGGAAATTATATCACCTAACGTATCCGTGCTAGCGTTGGCTTGACGGTGAAAATGGCGGCGGAATCGCGTTTGTTTCAAATTCAGACATCATTTCTAGCGCCATCCATTCTTTCATGCCTTTTTTCCAGCACATGGTCTCTGAATTAATGTCATGATTAAGCAGCATATCTTGCACCGTATTTAGTGCCAGTGGCCCTACGCGCTGACCATTGACCATCAAATAATACGTCTTGGGTAATTGCGGAATGACGGGGTCGTTTTCTTGGGTCATTTCTCGTGCCATTTGCATCCCGAGTGCCATACCAACGCCGGCAGAAGCCATATCGCTACCCGAACCGCCTGATTCCATCCCTTTTGCGGCTTGCATCTGCGTATAAGCCCCCAAATCATCACCCAGAATAGTCAAGCCGGTCTTATCATCTAGCACTTGTTGGACTTTTTCAGGTAATGAAATGTTTTCAATATACAATTGACCAATTTCTAAGCCATAAGCCGCAAATTCTGTTGCGGTCGCCTTGGTGACAGAGCTGGCTAACTCGCTGTATTTGCTCGCCAAAGTCGAGATGCTAAATGCTTCGCTGGCCAATTGCTCAGAAAATCGTGCAACCAGTGCTTGAGAGAGGTGTTCGCTGACTTCATCGATTTCAAAATTGCCATCGGTTCCGACCAGTTTTCGAAAAAATACCGCCGCATCGGCGATGCGAATGGTGTAAGACCCAAAAGCACGCAGGCGAATGAGTCCCACCGTCTGGTCTGTTAATGTAATGGCTTGTTTTGTCCCCCATTTTAGGGATAAAAAATCGGTCGTGTTAAAAAAATAAACCTCTGCCTTAAACGGACTTTCAAATCCATGTTGCCAGTGCTGTAGTGACGATAAAACAGGTAGGTTTTCCGTTTTTAATTCATAAATGCCTGGGGTGAATACATCGGCTAGCTGCCCTAAATTAACCAAAATGGCGACCTGCCCTTCTCTGACAGTCAGTTTAGCGCCAAATTTAATTTCATTTCGGTAGCGCGGAAAGCGATACGCCATCGTGCTATCATCGGTTTGTGTCCATTCGATGATATCAACTAACTCACCACCTAGCCAATTCATTAACCCCATGGGTTTTCTCCTGCTATTTTTTTATATTGTGCCAATTACGTCCATTACGCTCATTACGCTCATCACAACAATGTAAGCGATTAAACGAGTAGGCAATTAGGCTTTTTCTGTTGTGCTTGCTGCGGTATTCTCTGTCGCTGCTTCAGGAGCAGCTTGCGATGCTTTGAGCGACGCCGCACGCAGTGCCTGTTTTAGATCACTCTCTGCCTGTGCTAACGTAACAACCGCTTCACTACGCGCTTTTTTGCCCGCTTCGGTTATTTTTAAACTTTCTTCTATGGTTTGAATCAAGGTATCGTTGGCTTTTTTCACCGATTCGATATCAAAAATGCCGCGTTCGATTTGTTCACGTGCCAGCGTATTCGCCTGTTTTAAATTCTCAGCGTTGGCTTCGAGTAAATCGTTGGTTAAATCGCTAGCAGCTTTTAACGTACCTGCCGCCTCATTCGAGCGAAAAATCGTAATCGCTTGCGCCAATTGTTGACGCCACAACGGAATGGTATTGACCAATGTTGAGTTAATTTTGGTGACCAAGCCTTTGTCATTATTTTGTACCATGCGGATACTCGGTAATGACTGCATCACGACCTGGCGCGTTAGCCGCAAATCATGTACGCGACGCGCTAAATCATCGCGTAACGCGCGTAAATCTTTGAGCTTTTGCGCATCCAGCATTTCATCGGAGGTCTCTGCTTGTGTCGCTAAAGCAGGAATATCCACGTCGTCTAATTGTGCCAGTTTGCGTTCCCCTGCATCAATATAAAACTCAAGATTATGAAAATACGCCAAATTAGCATCGTAGAGTTTATCTAGCGATTTGATATCATGCAGTAAAGTTTCTTTGTGTTTCTCAAGGCTGTTGGCAATGGTCTCGACTTGTTCGCCTACCGCGTCATAGCGCTGTTGAAACTTAACAATTGGCTTGGCGCGAAATAGTATCTTGTCCCAAAGTGATTGTTTTTTATTGGGGTTGAGTTTATCCATATCAAAGCCACGCAACACAGAAACCATTTCTGAGAGCATAGCACCTGCAGGCCCTGCGTCTTTACTTTTTACGCCGTTTAACATTTGATCCGAAATTTGTGTGACTTCTTCTTGGGCTTTTGCGCCAAAGTAGATGATATTATTGATAGAAAAATCATCCAAGTCAGCGATTGCCTTGTCTAATTCGGCTTCGTATTCTGCGGCGGGTAGCGCTTCTTTGGCGGGCACCAATGCTTTTGTCGTCACAACAGTGCCTGTTGTATCATTTTCTACAATGGCTTCAACTTCTGCTTGTAGGTTATCTACGGCTATTTTGGTCGTGTCTAGGGTTTCATTCATGGCTAATTTCTCGTCGGTTGTTTTTAAGTGGTGGTATGTATTTATGCAGGCTTTATTTATGCCGGCTACTTATCGTTGGTTATTTTTCGCTTTTTATTTGTTCGTCAAGGACTTCTAATTGTACATCTAGTGTGAGTTTGTCGTCATTTAGCAGCTGAGATTGCTTGCTGGTAAAGGCTTCTTTGGCTTCTGATAGCACGGCAATCAGGCGTTCTCTGAACTCGGTTTCTTTACCATATTTGGCTAGCGCGAGGTACTGTGTCAAAATTTCTTTGATGCGATTGATATAGACATTTAAAAACCGCCTCGCCCTGCCCGCATCACTCGGTGATTTAACCAATAACTGCATAATCTCATGAGACTTATCCAACACGGTTTCGACTTTTTCGATAATGGCAGCGTCTACTGTCGCATCCAATTGGTGCGTCAGCCCTTCGATCGCGCGTAAATCGGCGTAAGCCCCCTCGATTGCTTGTCGAGTGGCTTTGGGCATATCGCCATAATCTGGGGCTTCTTCGATGAATTTTTCGCTAAATCCGTAAGTGAAATAATATCCCACAATCGCACATAAACTCATCAGGAGTATGATAGGCAATCTGGATTTGAGTAGTACCATCAAAAAAAGCAGACCAATAACAAGATAAAGCGCGGCCCAATTACGGTTGTCTTTGATTTTTTTTGGGCGTGCGCGTTTTAAGTTTTCTGCGCGGCGCAGTAGTGTCTTTCTCGTCAAATGTGCAGCGCTGTAAAAGAAAAACAACGCACCTGCGGTCAATGCGACTTTTGGAATATTAAAGGTAATGATAGAAATCAGCAGTTTCAGTACCAGCGGGGCTGGCAAAATATAAAGCAATAACCCGCTAGCGCTAAAGTTAGCGGTATTGGTTTTGGGTTGGTAGGGTTTGGGCACTTTAAGCAAATACTCCCCATAGCGACATAAAGCCGATGGAAATAATTAACAAACTAACCCCCATAAAACGTTTAAAGCCCTCGGGCAACATTCCTTCATCGTGCATTGCTAGTGCCTCTTTTTTCATTGTTCATTGTTCATTGTTTATTACAAACGCGCTAATTAGTTTATGCGTTTGATGCTCAAATTAAAACGGTTAAACGCTAGATTATTATTATACGAAAATAACCGCAAATTCCCAACGATAAAATCTGTGCCATGAAATCATCGCCATGAAATCATCGCCATAAAATCACACCGATAAGGCTTATACCGCTAACCCCCTGCAATCACCTGTAATAGTTGGCGACGCATTCTGACAGGGGGTGTCTTGATTGTCATTAGCGCATCGTTACCAGCTCTTCACCAGTTGTTGGATGGATTGCCAAGGTTTTATCGAAATCTGCTTTTGTCGCGCCCATTTGCACCGCGACGGCAAAACCTTGGATAATCTCATCAACAAAATCACCAATCAAATGCAATCCGATGACGGTTTGCTCGGGGCCTTTGCACACCATTTTGAGGCGTGTTGGGATTTTATTTGTTGCTAACGCGCGTAACAACGGGCTAAAGGTTGCCTGATAAACGGTGACAGCGGACTCGCCAAATTGTGTGTTGGCTTCGGACTCTGTCAGCCCAACGGTGGCAATGGCGGGGTGTGAAAAGATAACCGTAGGTACATAAGTAAAGTCTGCCTTTGCGGTTTTTTGGTCATTGAATAAGCGTTCTGCAAGCTGACGCCCTGCTTCGATAGCAGCAGGTGTCAACGCAGGTTGGTTGGTAATATCACCGATGGCATAAACACCAGGCTGTGTCGTATTTTGATAGGCATCGATAACCACAACACCGTGTTTTCTGAGCTCAACGCCCGTGTTTTCCAAGCCAATATTGCCTGTTAGCGGGCGGCGTCCAGTTGCCCAGAGCAATTGGGTGCAATGCAGTACATTTGCCGGCAAAGACGACTGCGACAAAGTCATCGCTAGTGTGTCATTCGATGTTGATTCAACCTGAGTAATCTCGCACTCGCGATGAATGATGATGCCGTGTTTTTCCATCATATCCATCAATAAATCCGTCACATCAGTGTCCATTTCTTTGAGTACGCGTTCGCGGCGAATGATTAGGTGTGTTTCTACACCAAGTGCATTTAGCGCGCCTGCAATTTCAACGGCAATGTAGCCGCCACCCACCACAGCGATAGATTTAGGTAAGGTTTGTAAGGCAAAGAAGCCATCACTATCCATCCCCAATGTCGCACCAGGAATATTGTCAGGAATAACAGGGTGACCGCCTGTGGCGATGATAATATGGTTGGCGTGATAGCGCGTGCCATCAACATCAATTGTCTGATTATCGATAAACGAGGCGTGGCCTGAAATCCACTCGACATTTGACTTATCTAAGCCTTTGGCATAAATGCCATTGAGTTTTTCGATAAAGGCGTCGCGTTTTTTTACAAAAGTAGACCAATCAAGCTGGACTGGCATGTCGGTAAATCCGTATTCGCTCGCCAAGTGTGCAAAATCAGCAATTTGCGCAGCATGCCAGATGATTTTTTTAGGGACGCAGCCGACGTTGACGCAGGTGCCACCGAGTTTTTTTTCTTCGATGACGAGGACCTTGGCGCCATACTCGGCTGCACGTTTTGCCGCTGCCAAGCCACCGCTGCCGCCACCAATACAAATTAAGTCATAGTGTGTGTTATCTGCCATCGTTGCCTCCTTTAGTCATTGCGTTTTTATCGTTTTTTAATTAGTTTTTTGATTGGTTTTATTTTAATCGTGTTGTTAGTCGATGACACGGATATGAACCTTTGCCTGCCCTGCTTCGAGCATACTCAGTTCCTGAGCCGCTTTTTTGGATAAGTCAATAATTCGACCGCCATGAAATGGACCGCGATCGTTGATACGCACGGTAATCTTCTTTTTACGTTTCACGTCGGTAACCTCAACCAGTGTACCCAAAGGTAAGGTTTTGTGCGCTGCAGTCATATCATACATGTTATAAATTTCTCCGCTAGCGGTTTTTTTACCATGAAACCCTGGGCCGTACCAAGACGCCATGCCAATTTCTTGGAAGTTTTTTTCTGAGGCAAAAATCTCGTATTGTTTACCTTTGATGGTGTAGCGGCCTTTGCGGCGTAAATCAATCGGATTGTCTGCCGTATCATCGACTATCGTATCTATTGCCGTATCTATTGTTGCGCGCGCGTCCTTATCACCAATCGCTGATTGTTCGCCTAGCGTAAAATCGATGTCTGGTTGGTTTGGCGATGAATTTACGTGACTGCTATCGTTGTTATCTAATTGATTGATGTTATTTTTGCTTATATTATCATTTGTGTGGCTTTCGTTGCTGACACAGCCTGCTAAAAATCCGCCAATAAAAAGGTTAATCAGTATAATAAAAACTTTCATTGTCACTTAGCTCCCTTAGCGTCTTAATTTGAAATAGTACCAGATACCGAATTAGGTATCGAATTAGCAATCGCATTAGCCAATTCGGTGACCACCATCGCATACATCGGGCTGGTATTGTAACGCGTGATGACGCCAAAATTGGTAAACGTGACAAATGTCAATGGGCCTGACGCACCGTCTAATTGCAACATGCCAACGGGCGTGTCGTCAGTTGCGACGCTAGATTGCAACAAAACGCCTTGTGCTTTTAATTCACCCAGCGTAGTAAATGGCCTGTGCTGATACTCGCCTGCGTAAGGGCTTAATAGGTTGGCGTTATCAAAAATCAATTGATCTCGCTGCCAGCCATGTTCTGCCAAATAATTGGCAATACTAAAGATGGCATCGTTTGGGTTGTTCCACAAGTCGCGTTTGCCGTCGCCTTCGTAGTCAACCGCATAATGTAGATAGCTGCTGGGCATAAATTGTGCCATACCCATGGCGCCAGCGTATGAGCCTTTGGGGACCAGTGGGTCAAATTGCTCTTGTGCCGCCATCTCTAAAAAAGCGCGTAATTCCTTGGTAAAAAATGGCTCGCGTGCGGGATAATCAAAGGCAATCGTCGCCAGCGCGCGAATAACGGAATCATTACCCATGACTTTGCCATAGCGTGTCTCAACGCCAAGAATCGCCACGATAATTTCAGGTGAGACGCCAAACTTTTCGTAGGCCTCATGTAGCACCGATTGATTGGCTTGATAAAAAGCAACGCCATTATCGATACGCGGCTGATCCATGAAAATTTCACGGTAGCGGTACCACGGCGTGGTTTTCTCAGCGGGTCGAGAGATTTTTTCTAGTATGACGTCATCGCGTTCGACTTGTTCAAAAAGCGCGACCAGTGTATCGCGTTGATAGCCGTATTGCCCTGCAAGCTCGGCAATAAACGCTTGGCCTTTTTCATGGTCAACGTAGTCATTCCCCCAAGTAAGTAGTGGAACAAATAGTAATAATGCCAGTGGCTTTGTTGTAGATTTCATCGCTGATACCCCTTGTGTTGTTTTCTATGTCGTGACCCGTAAAAATTCATCATTAAGCCAAATCCTAGCATGGTTGTGATAATCGATGTGCCCCCGAAACTCATCAAAGGTAACGGTAAACCAACGACAGGCAAAATACCAGAAACCATGCCCACGTTAATAAAAACAGAGAGAAAAAAAATCGTCATCAGCGTACCAGAAAGTAGGCGTGAAAAGTTATCGGTCATATTAATCGACAGCCACAAGCCGCGTAAAAAAATCAAAAAATAAAGCCCCAATAACAAAATAATGCCCAGAAAACCAAATTCCTCAGAAAAGACAGCGAAAATAAAATCGGTAGTGCGCTCTGGGAGAAATTCAAATTGCGATTGTGTGCCTTGTCCATAGCCTTTGCCATGAAAACCACCCGAGCCAATGGCAATTTTAGACTGAATAATATTATAGCCTGCACCAAACGGGTCAGATTCAGGGTTTAAAAAGGAAATAATTCGTTCTTTTTGATAGGCTTTGATATAGCCCTTCATCCATAAAAAAGGGACTAAAACGACGCTAAGCAGTGCTGCAGTGCCAATGATTTTCCATGAAATCCCTGATAAAAATAACAAGATAGCACCAGAAAGTACCAAGATAATGGCTGTCCCCAAATCAGGCTGTTTATAGACAAGGTAAGCGGGCAACGCAATAATCAATACCGCCCAGCAAATATCAGGCAATCGTGGCGGCAACCGCCGATAATAAAATAGCCAAGCTAACATCATCGGAATGGCTAACTTGGCAAATTCAGACGGCTGAATGCGTCCAATACCAATGTTTAGCCAACGCTGTGCGTTGTTGACTTCGGTGCCAAAAAAATGAACACCAATCAATAAACAAACCGTAGCACCATAAAATGCGGGGGTGAAAAATATCAAAAACGTTCGCGGAATAAATAATACAAAGAGCATCACGAGAATACCAAGACCAAACCGAAATGCCTGCGCATTAACGCGCTCAACGCCAGCCGTGCTGTAAAGCACCGCCAGACTGACACCCATCATTGCCGCGATTAGCACGAGCAACCATACGTCTAGATAAAAACGGTGTGCGTAAGGACGCTGTGCATTAGTGTGATATCCATCCGTGTATACCGCCGTGCGATAGGCATCAGGGGAATACGCAGCGGAACTTGGCGTTTCTCTGTTCATTTATCGGGCCTGCTAACGCGGTGATGCATCAGTTGATGCATCAGTTTATTTGTCTGTTTGTCTATCTGTTTATCTATCTGCTTATGCATCAATATCATTCGTTACTCGCTGGATTTAAGCGCAAAATATCGTTCTAGCATACGAATGGCTTTGGGCGCCGCCCTTTCACTGCCACCGCCTGCATTTTCTAAAACCAGTGCCAACGCAATTTCTGGTTTTTCAGCGGGCGCGTAGGCGATAAACAGCGAGTTATCTCGCAGCCGTTTCTCTAGGTCGTCTTTGGCGATTCTTTCGCCTTCTTCAAATGAAAAAACCTGTGCGGTGCCTGTCTTTCCTGCAATGTCAAATGGCAAGTTGACCTCAATTTTATTTGCTGTCCCCATTTTGTCCGTCATTACACCGATTAATGCCTCGCTCACTGATTGCCAAGCATTGGGGTTATTCTGCTCGACCGTGGTTGGCTCAGGGTATGCTTTTTTAACTTTATCTGATCGGCTAGCGGGTCGATAATGCGTCACCAAGTGGGGTTGATAGGCTTTGCCTTTTGTCGCCAAAACCGCGGTAAATTGTGCCAGTTGCAATGGCGTAGTCACCATATAACCTTGCCCGATACTGGCATTGATGGTATCACCGATAAACCAGTTGGTATTATACTTTTCATTTTTAAATTCTCGGGTTGGCAAAATACCAGGCGACTCGCTGGGTAAATCTATGCCTGTTTTTTTACCCAAACCAAACTGCGATAAATACGAGTGAATTCGTGCAATGCCTAAGGCTTTGCCAATGGTATAGTAATACACATCACAGGATTCGACTAACGCACGGTAATTGTCGACGGCACCGTGACCGCCTTGGCGCTTCCAGCAAAAAAATCGGCGTGTTTCTTCGTGCTCTGGGATGCGGTAACTACCGCTGCAATCAATGGTGATATCTGGTGTGGTCACATAATGATGCAGTGCAGCCAAAGACAACATTGGCTTGATGGTAGAGGCTGGTGCATAATTACCATTTAAAGCCCGATTAAATAGGTTTTTACGCGGGGATTCGCTCAATCGCTGATAATCAGCGTGACTGATGCCATTGACAAAAAGATTCGCATCAAAGCTTGGGTTTGAAAACATGCCCATAATTTCGCCATTATTGGGGTTTATGGCAACGGCAGCCCCATCGTATTGATTAACGGCTAACTCTTCTGCGAAAATCGCCTGTAAATCAATATCAAGCGATAAATATAAGTCATCCCCAGGTACGGGATCGACTTTGTTTAATACACGAACGGTGCGTCCAGTACGGCTGATTTCAGCTTCGCTGTAACCTGATTGTCCGTGTAGTTCAGATTCATACTGACGTTCAAGCCCTGTACGCCCTATTTTGGTCGTTGATAAGTAGTTTTTGGCTTTTCCTGCTGCTTCTAGTGCATCCAAATCTTTTTGGTTGGTATTATTGATGTAACCGATGATATGCGCCGTTAAATGACCGTAAGGGTAATGACGTTTATACGATGGCATGACTTCAAACCCTGGAAATTGATATAAATCAACCAAAAATCGGCTCATTTCGGTTTCACTTAAATCTGCTCTAACTACGACGGCTTCGGTATGGCGTTTTTTCTTTTTGCTCGATTCAAAGCGCTCCCGATCATTTTGATCAAACCGCATATAACGCGCAACGTGTTCAATCAGTGTGTCCAAGTTTTCTGTTTTGGAGCGGTTTACCACCAAATCGTAACTCAAAATATTTTCTGTTAACGCCCGCCCTTTTTTGTCAAAAATATTACCGCGAAGCGGTGGTGAGACCTGTAATCGCACCCGATTTTGGTTTGATTTGGTGCGATAAAAATCATGTTTGGTCATTTGTAAATAATAGGCGCGAGACAAGAGCACAAACACGCCAGTCAACACGCCGAGCAGTGTGATTATCGCCCGCCGAGTAAACAGTACAGAATCGGTTAGTTTATGTTTTTTATGCGACGCTGGCGTCGGGTTAGTGACGGGTCGCTTTTTTTTCTTATTGACACGCATTAGCTGGTGTGTTCATCAAAAAATGACAGAAAAAAGGTAACCGCTAACTGCACCAACGGCCAAGCAATCAGGCTAAAAGGCACACTCAGCAACGTCCAAAAATGGGTAGGCCCAGAGAATAAAATAGCGTAATACAAACTTACGACGAATACTTTAATGAGAACGACAATCGCCACGAAAACCGCTTGGATAAGTACCGAGAGATTCGTAAAGTAGTTTCTGGCAGATACCATAATAAAGCCTATCAAGGTGTAAATTGCCGCGTGCAATCCCAGTGTCGGTACGCCCAAAAATACATCCTGAAACAAGCCGACGACAAAGGCAAATGCAATAGCAAGGCGATAGCGACTGCTTGCCGATAGTGCAATAACGAGTAGCAGCGGCCATTCGGGCAAAACGCCTTGAACCAAATTGCTGCTCGGTATTTCTTGCAAATAAAGCGCGATCAGTAGCAGTAACGCAATGACTATGATTTGTTGGATTTTGTTCATCATCAGTTGCGACTATTTTCGGGTGAAATATTCGATGATTGCGATGAGGATGCATTGTCGGTATTATCTGTATTGCCTGTATTGCCTGTATTGCCTATATTGCCTGCGTCTTGGGTTGGGGGCGTTTGATTTGCATTGTTTTCATCGAGCGGCCCTGTTTCAAGTGAGTTTTCTTCGAGTGAGTTTTCTTCAAACGGGCTTTCTTCGAGTGAGTTTTCTTCGAGTGAGTTTTCTTCGAGCTGGCTTTCATCGAGTAGGCTTTCTTCGGCTTTCGGCGCAATTAACAACACTTCGAGGACGCGGTCTAAGGCGGCCAGTGGTTTGGCGCGCACATCGGTGAATTCACTAATTGGATTGGTTGATACTTGGGTGACGGTGGCGATACCATAGCCACGCGGATAGCGTCCGCCAAGCCCTGACGTCACTAATTTATCGCCAACACGAATATCGGCATCTTTAGAGACAAAAGCGAGTTCAATCTCATTCAAATCGCCGCTACCCCTTGCAATCATGCGTAATCGGTTACGCTCAACAAAGACCGGGATACGCTGCCGAACATCAGACAGTAGTGTCACAATCGCGGTTTGCTTATTCACCTCAGTGACCTGACCGACCAGTCCATTTTCATCAATCACGACTTGTCCTTTTGAGGTGCCTGACTCGGTACCTTTGTTAATCTCAAGCTGGTGTTTGTTGGCATCGATAAAGCTATCAATCACCTCAGCAATTTGTACGGGGTGGTTGTAATTGGCGCTTGAGTCTAGTAGTTGCTTTAGGCGTCGATTCTCGGCCTCTAAAACCGATTGATTGGCAAGCCCTGCCTTTAGCCAAGCGACTTCTTTTTGTAATTCGGCATTTTGTTGGGATAACGCTGATTTGTTCACGAAGTATTGTCGAGTGCTAGTGACAAGGGTTGCAGGCCATGCTGACGCAATTTTAACTGGCGTTGCCAAACTTATTTGGATGCTGTCGCGTAAAAAACTGATACGTTTTTGGCCATCAAGTACCATTAATGTAATACTCAAAGCCAATAGTACAAT
Organism: Ostreibacterium oceani; assembly: GCF_009362845.1. Lineage (NCBI taxonomy): Bacteria > Pseudomonadati > Pseudomonadota > Gammaproteobacteria > Cardiobacteriales > Ostreibacteriaceae > Ostreibacterium > Ostreibacterium oceani. Next base: position 45,091 of record NZ_WHNW01000007.1, read on the forward strand.
CGTCAGTGCCGTTAGTTCCGTTTGCGTGATTTTACGTGGTTTCTTTTTAACCATTAAATCACTAGCCCTCTGATATAAAAGGCAGTGCCTCTGGTGTATCGATTAAGTCGATAATCTTACCTGCGCCATTGACCACACAAGTCAACGGATCTTCAGCGACGATGACATTTAGCCCCGTCTCTTCCATCAGTAATTTATCAATATCACGAAGCAGTGCGCCACCGCCTGCCAGTACGATGCCGCGCTCTGCAACATCGCCAGCCAACTCTGGTGGGGTTTGTTCTAGGGCGTATTTGACTGCCTTGACAATACCACCCAGTGGTTCTTGTAATGCTTCTAGGACTTCATTGGAGTTCATGGTAAAGCTTCTCGGTGCGCCCTCTTGTTGGCTAAGCCCTTTGAGCTCTAGTTCGAGCACTTCACTGGTTGGATACGCACAGCCGATTTCTTTTTTGATGCGCTCTGCCGTTGGATAACCGATATAAACGCCAAAATTTCGACGCACATAATCAATAATGGCTTCGTCAAATTTATCGCCGCCAATGCGAATCGAGTTGGAATAGACAATGCCGCTAAGCGATAGTACCGCGACCTCAGATGTACCACCGCCGATATCAATAATCATTGAACCACGTGCTTCTTCAACGGGCATGTTAGCACCAATGGCAGCAGCCATGGGCTCTTCCATCCAGTAAACAGGATGCCCACCCGCGCGACGAGCCGCATCCAACAAGGCTCGTCTTTCGACTTGGGTTGCGCCCGATGGGACACAAACCAATATGGTCGGGCTAGGAGAAATCGATAGGGTCCGTTTGTGGATTTTTTTGATGAAATAGTTAAGCATGTGTTCAGTGGCTTGCAAATCAGCAATCATGCCATCGCGCAATGGCCGTACCGTTTCAAGCCCAGCTGGTGTGCGTCCTAGCATTTGCTTGGCTTCGTTACCAAACGCGGCGGGTTCTTTGCCGCCCTCGGGTAGCGTCCGAATCGCCACAATTGAGGGCTCATCCAGCACGATACCTTCGCCATTGACATAGATTAGTGTGTTTGCTGTACCCAAATCAATGGCCAAATCACTAGAGAATAATTTACGAAAGCCTTTAAACATAAGTTTTGTCCTTTTATTTTAGCCTAATTTTACCAACTAAATCACCCTAGCGATGTGTTTACGGTTTATTTTTTCGCTATAGTAGGTGATAATATTAACGCCACATTATACCGCTTTGGTATAAAAACACATATTAAAAAGATACAATAAACCAATAATTGACAACCCATTGACTTCATGAAAATAGACAACGACACGCTAGCACAGCTAGAACAACTCGCCAAAATTCAAATTACACCGAGCGAACACGATAAAACCATTGCCAAAATCACCGGCGTTTTGACGATGTTAGACTGTATTGATTTTGAATCGGTTTCCTCTGTTGAGCCGCTGTATCACCCGCTAGAAATTAGCCAGCCGCTCAGACCCGATAGCGCGGATGCAGACATTGACCGCGAGACACTACAGGCACAAGCACCTCAAACTGAAGCTGGTTTGTTCCTGGTGCCCAAAGTCATTGAGTAATCCCTTAATTAGCGCTTAATTGGCGCTCAATTAGCCCTCGATGAGAACTTAAATCCAATCAATCCACCCCAACTAGACGATTACTAGGCGATCTTATGCTAAGACACAAAACCATCACCGAATTACACACCCTGCTACGCGACAACAAACTAAGCGTCGCCGAACTCACCCAAGAAACGCTAAAACACATCAAAACCGACCCACACAATGCGATTTTATCGACTTGTGAAGGCATTATGCCGATGACGACTGACGCGACTAACGCCGCCCAGCAGCAGTTTTCAGCGGGCGATGCCAGCCCATTGACGGGCATCCCCATTATTTACAAAGATAATTTTAATATCACCGGCACGCTGACGACCTGTGCGTCTAACATGCTAGCAAATTACCGCTCTGTATATACTGCAACCGTTGTTGAAAGAATGCAGGCTACAGGCAGTATCAGCATCGCCAAAGCCAACATGGATGAATTTGCGATGGGTTCAACCAATGAAAACTCAGCCTTCGGTGCAGTCAATAATCCATTTAATCCCGCACATTGCGCGGGTGGCTCATCGGGTGGCTCCGCTGCCGCTGTTGCTAGCGGATTAGCGCCTGTTGCGTTTGGTAGTGACACAGGTGGCTCGGTACGCCAGCCCGCGGCATTTTGCGGCGTTACCGGGTTAAAGCCCACGTATGGTCGCTTGTCTCGGTTTGGTGTCATTGCCTTTGCTTCGAGTTTTGATCAGCCTGGTATTTTTAGCAAAACCGCCGCCGACTGTGCAACCGTTTTGGCCGCGACCGCTGCTCATGATGACAAAGACTCTACCTCGGTTAAACGTGAGACGGATGATTATGTCGGGCAGCTGGGCAATGCCGTGCAAGGCAAAACCATTGGGTTAGTTCGTGATTTGTTTGATCGCGTACAATCAGCTGAGGCACAAGCACGCTACGAAGACGCCATTCGCCAATACGAAAAGCTGGGGGTGACGTTTATCGATGTCGAATTACCTAACCCCGAACTCTGTGTCGCTGCGTATTATATTTTATCCTCCAGCGAGTGCTCCTCTAATTTGTCGCGTTATGATGGCGTTCGTTACGGACACCGTAGCGTGCATAGTGATGATTTAAATGCACTTTATACGGCTTCTCGTACAGAAGGGTTTGGCCCAGAAGTCAAACGCCGTATTTTGCTTGGCACGTTTGCACTGTCTGCTGGCTATTATGATGCGTACTACCTCAAGGCACAAAAAATGCGCCGCGTTATTCTTAACCGTTTCAACGAATTGTTTGAAAATATTGATAGCATTTTATTGCCGACCAGCTTAATCACTGCGCCTAAGCTGGGTCAGGATTTTGACTATAATGATGACATGTGTACCATTTCGGCAAACTTGGCGGGGCTGCCTGCCATTTCTCATCCGATTGGACTGGCAAATGGCTTGCCTGTGGGGATACAGCTTATTGGCAAACATTTCGCTGAGGCAAACTTACTGAACCTCGTCCATCAGTTTCAGCAACAAAGTGATTTTCACCTGCTGATACCGCCCGCTTAATTTCGTTGCCAATAATTTCGTTGCCAATAATACCGCTAGGCTAATGTCACGCTAATGTCACGCTAATGTTGCGTTAATATCAGCTAATTTTCTGAATTTAAAATAATTTAAACGAATTTAAACGAATTTAAACGAATTCATCCATCGTTAGTGTTGCCAGTGTTAGCCGTTACCAGTACTTGGCAATGGGTTCATTTTCAAGCGAGGCATGTGCAATTTGTGCTTGCAATAACTCCGCACTGGCAATGGCATCGGTTAAGGCATGATGCCCCTGATAAATCGGCAAATGATAGCGTTCACGCGCTTGATGCAGGCGCAACGATTGGTCGCGCTGTGTTTCTTGCCGTGAATTTCCTTGCTGTGGAATTCCTTGCCAACGTTGTTGGCACAGACGCCGCTCTATGTCGAACGTATCCACGATAGGAAACCGCCAAGGATTTTGGTAGCAACGCTGGCTGGCGACTTGCAAAAAATCCCGTTCGATGCGCCGAAAATGGGCGACCATGACATGCCCTGCCATCAACGGCACAAAGCGCGACAAGACCGTTGATAATTTAGGTGCATCCACTAAATCCGTATGCGTAATATGATGAATTGTGCTGCCTGAGGCTTGTGTGAAACGTTTGGGTTTAACTAAGCTATACGCTGCCGTGTTGAGATATATCGACTGCCAATCAAATGCCACGCAGCCAATACTAATGATTTCATCGGTTTGCTTATTCAGCCCTGTGGTTTCTAAATCAATGGCCATAAAGCGCACGGCCGATATTGGCGCTTGCGGGTCAGGCAGTGCCGCTAAGTAAAAGTCACGCAACAAAGGGACATTGGCAGCTTGGGCAGTTTGGGCTGATTGGGCATAAAACCGAGGCCAGTTTGGGCGGCGATGATACGGGATTAATCTGCTAAACATGATAAGTCATTTCTATAGCGTTAGTTTATCGTGTTAGTTTATAGCGTTAGCTTGTATCGATGGCTTAGATAATCTTGCATTTGCGAAATAATACTAAAGGCATCTTTTAGATGGCGGCGGTCAAATTTTGATAATTGTTCTGGCGAGATAAAGTTGGTCACGGTTTCACCGCGTTCGATTTGTTCTGCTTGGTGGGCAACCCGCACCGCCGCGATAAATTCTAGCGCGTCACGCAAGTTATTTGCAGACGATTGATTGAGCATTTCGCCTTTACAAGCCGCCTGAATACGATCAAATGTATTGAGTTTTTTGCTACCAACAGCCAACGCATGTACCCGAGCAATGTCAGAGGCAATCGCGATGCCCTGCCCTTTGAGGCTAAGTTGGTTTTTATGTTCGCCACTGGATTCGACCACCAGCTGGCGAAAAAAGCCGATGGGCGGTCTACGGCAGAGCACGTTGCGCGAAAGACTGGCTAAAAAGCGGCGATGGTTTTTAATATCGGTCAAAATTTGCTGTTGTAATTCATTCACAAATTGGCTACGCCCATAAGTCGATTTAATATCAAAAAAAATCGACGCGTGCAGCAACGCTTCGGGTTCAGGCTGGACAATCCATTGATTAAAGTATTGATACCAGATGTTTAGTGGCTGTCGCCATTGACTATTTGTTGCCATGATATTGCCCTTGCAATAATCATACCCACAGGCATCTAACCCATCGCAGACAAAGTGGGCAAGCGCTTTGAAATACTCCCCATGTAAATCCGCGTCATAAGTGTCGGCTAGAATGATGGCGTTGTCTTGGTCGGTCAATATGGTTTGTTCTTCACGCGCTAGCGAACCAAATGCCACAAAAGCATAAGGAATCGGTGGCGCGCCCAGCTTGGTTTCAGCCAATTGACATAGCTTTTGCGTGATGACTTCGGCAAGCGTTGACATCACTTTACCAACGGTTTGCGCATTGACCGCAGACTGAGTCAAAAATAAAAACATTTTGGGGATGTTTTTGGCAATATCGATGACGCCTGTTACATCGTCTTGTTTTAGAATATCACCGACCATATAAACGCTCGCATGGCTTTCGTAGCGTACGATATCGCTGACCGTAACCAACCCCATCAACGCATCATTATCGTCGCTATTTAAGACGGGCAAGTGATGAATATGGTGCTTCATCATTTCTAGCATGGCTTCAAACACCTGATCGGCGGTATCAATGGCAAGTGGGTCGGCACTCATAATCGTAGAAATCGGTTGCATGACATTCATTTTTTCCGCCACCACGCGGCTTCTAAAGTCTTTGTCGGTTACAATCCCAACCAAGCGATTATCATCCATAATTGGCAAGCACGAAACGTTATTTTCAGACATGTGTTGCGCCGCCTCGGCAATCGATGTGTCGCGATGAACAAAAACCGCACTGCGTTGAATCAAATCACCAACACGGCTACTCATCATGGGGGCAATCAATGGCGTGCTATCCATTTCAAGGGCATGCCGCAAACGGTGCTCAATCGTCATTTCAAAATAACGCGAAAAAGCAGGTGTCGCGTCACATTGTTGCAAAAACCAATCACCAGGGATGACATACAATAACGTATCTTCGATTGCCATCGAGCGATGCTGCGCCGTGCCGTCTTCCAGCAATGAGCCATTGCCAAAGCAATCGCCTTCATTAAGCTTAGCATACAGTCGCCCTGACTTGAGCTGTAATTCTACTGCGCCGCTGCGGATAAAATAGAGCGAATGATTTGGCTGCCCTATTTCAAGCACCGTGCGTTTGCGCCGCACATAGCGAATTTCAATTTGCTGCGCCAGCGCGGTCAATACCTCGCGGTCTAGCTGGGCAAACGGATCGGTACTCGCCAGCCTTTCAATAATCTCAATGAGCTCAATATCCATAATTAATAGTGTAACGGTTGTTCAGGGTTTGTTTAAGTTTACTTTGTTTAGGTTTATTCAGAGTGTCTCAGTGTAACATAGGCGTTGATAATGGATAAAAAATACGCGCTAAGAATAGCGCAAATTTGTGATAATATTTGTTATAATAGACAATAAAGCGATAAAAATGATAGACGATAAAAATAACTGAAACAACCGAAACAACCGAAACAACTGGAGTCCCCTATGCTAAACCAAGAAATGATTGAAAAACTCAACACACAAATTAATTTGGAGTTTTTTTCTTCGAACCTGTATCTACAAATGAGCGCTTGGGCAACGGGGCAAGGATTAGATGGCTGCGCGGCCTTTTTCAAAGCCCATGCTAACGAAGAAATGCAACACATGCAGCGTATTTTTGACTATGTCCTAGAGTCAGGGAAAACCCCTGTTCTCGGTCGTATCGAAGCGCCTACGACAGACTTTTCTGATATCAGAACCGTGTTTGCACAGACGCTTGAGCACGAAAAAGCCGTGACCCAAGCCATTAATGAATTAGTAGAACTCGCATTTAACCAAAAAGATTTCGCTAGTTTTCAGTTTTTACAATGGTTTGTCAGCGAACAACACGAAGAAGAAGCCCTATTCCAAGGCATTATCGATAAAATCGATTTGATTGGCGATGACCGCAAAAATCTATTTTTTATCGACCGTGAAGTGGCAAAAATTGCCGCAAGCCACCCCTAAAAGGGTCGCTAGGATCACGAAACGTTTCCTCACTGTTTTTTAGTCATTTAGCTCTCGTTATTTAGCTCGTTATTGATTGCTCGTTGCTGCTTGTTTTTTGCAGGTAGCGGACTAAATATCTAACTTAATCCATGCGCTAACGATGCGCTAACGACAAAGCATGCTAAAATGATGGATTCAAATTAACGATAGGATGCAATGAAAAAGTGCAGTCGCCTGCGCGCAACCTGCTTTACAAAAAGCTTTATTAACAAACAATTACATAGCTCGCATCTCGCCAAAAATCGCATAGCATTTATTTAGGAGTACCACAAATGAGAACTTCATCAAGCAAAACTTCATCAATCAAAATACTAACCCTCGTCTTTGGGCTAACGGCTAACTACACCATCGCGAATGATATAGCAACGATCGAAAAAGATTTAGACAACGCACTATGATTTATGCGAGGAAATACTGAACAACCAACTTTAACACGTTGTGGCTAAAAAATTATCTAAGGTAATATTTCTATCAATAAAGGCGCTAATAATGATAAATTCATATGGATTCAATTTGAGTAAACGAAGACGACACCTAATACTTATGGCTGCAATGATAATCAGCCTTGGCATATTTCCTGTTACAGGGTTTGCTATTGACTGCGGTCGCGCTAAGACGGCTCCAGAACAGGCCATCTGCTCTAATCCCGAATTGAAAGCATTTGATACCTACCTTGCAAAGGCATATTCAGATATTCGTGGCATTGTACCGGTGGATCTTTTTAATGATGTTAAAAAAAGTCAAATTGAATGGATAAAAAAACGTGACGTTAAGTGTGGTGGGAACGTCACTTGTCTAATGCAGGAAACACAGCAAAGAACCGCTGTCCTTAGTGACTTCGTCCAAAGTTATATCGAACGTCTGAGGATAGAATTGCTCGGCAATCAACCAGTTGATGATGTGCAAATTGTAACCGATTCACCTCCAGATAGACCGCTTGACCCGAAAGCTATCTACCAAAAGGCTGCTCAATCGGTGGTTGTAGTCGTTGCATTCAATGATAAGTCAGGAGACCTTAGCCAAGGAAGTGGCGTTGTTATTGCAGAAAACAAAATAGCAACAAACTGCCATATATTAGAAAAGAGCAATTCAACAGTTGTTTTCTTCAAGGGCAAACCATATCAAACTGAATCTGTAGTGGGTAATAAAGCATTGGATTATTGTATTCTATACACCGTAGACTTGCCTGCACGTATTGCTGACCTAGCCGAACTGTCTACAGTTACTCCTGGGCAACGTGTTTATAGCGTTGGTAGCCCGCGCGGCCTAGACCTCACTATAGCAGAAGGTCTCATATCGGGTTTAAGGGATCAAGATGATATTGCTTTTCCACTGATTCAAACATCAGCCGCAATCTCACCAGGGTCTAGTGGTGGTGGACTGTTTGACGAATATGGTCGCGTCATTGGTATCACAACTTTCTTGCTCAAGGACTCTCAAAATATCAATTTTGCATTGCCTGTCGAACTTTCAAGAATAATTATAAATTAAAAATCAATTACAATAAAAAAAGCGTTTAGTGAATGGTATTTTTGTACAAATACCCTATTAAATACCCTGTCCTGACATTCACTAAACGCGTGATAGCGCAGTCATTGGCTAACATGTTTTAGCTAGGTTATTACCTAGTCATTTTTATTTCACTAGATTAACCGATCAAACTAGCCGATTAGCTTGTTATCATTACGTTTCACCGTAATAATTGACGAGCGTGGCAATGCGCCATTGCCATCTGGCCAATCGCCACCAGGGTGCTGGATACCAACAAACATGGTGCGTCTATCAACCGACCAGGCTAAGCCTGTCACTTCACTGCCTTTCGGACCTGTCATAAAACGGACGATTTCACCGGTCACTGGATCGCCAACTAACATCTGGTTGTTACCCATACCGGCAAAGTCGGCTTCATTATTGTCCTTGCCGTCTGTCTGAATCCAAATTAAGCCATTCGAATCAAAAGCCATCCCGTCTGGCGAGTTAAACATATTGCCAGCGTTAATATTTTTTGAACCACCGTATTCATTGCTATAGACATCTGGATTGCCTGCCATGACATATAAATCCCAGTCGAAAGTATCAGACGCATAGTCATCGTTGTGTGGACGCCAGCGAACAATCTGACCGTAATGGTTGCTTTCTCGTGGATTCGGACCATTGGTTGGGGTGTCGTCACCGCCCGCATTCGGTTTTACGCCACGATTTTTGTTGTTCGTCAAGCAGCAATAGCCTTCAACCGCATGTGGGTTGACCCTAATCCATTCAGGGCGATCCATCGTTGTTGCGCCAACGGCAGAGCCTGCCTCTCTGGCAAAGATAAGGACTTCGGCGAGCGATGCCATGCCTGTTGTTTCAGGGGTTAATGCTAACCACTTACCCGTTCCGTCGTCGTTAAACTTAGCAACATATAGCGTACCATTATCGAGCAAGCCTTCTGTAGAACCACCAGGGACATAAACGTCTTTAGAAACAAATCGATACAAAAACTCACCACGCTCATCATCGCCCATATAGACGACAACACGTCCGTCTGGCGCTAATGCTACTTCGGCGTTTTCGTGTTTAAATCGACCAAGCCCCGTATGTTTCACTGGCGTGCTATCGGGTTTGGATGGATCAATTTCTACCACCCAGCCAACGCGATGCGGTTCGTTTGGGTTTTTCGCGGTATCGAAACGCGCATCCCATTTATGGTAATCATAACCCCAGCCGTCAGCGCCGATTCCGTAGCGATCGTATCCGCGGGGCGATTGATTAGGCTTTTGATCTTGTATCGCTTCGCTAGACCCGAAGTAGCCGTTAAAGTTTTCTTCGCAAGTTAAGTAGGTACCCCAAGGCGTTCTGCCTGAACCACAGTTATTCATCGTACCCAGTGATTTTGTACCTGTTGAATCAGCCGCCGTTTTCATTAAATCATGACCCGCCGCTGGCCCCGCAATTTTCATGGGTGAATTGTGAGTGATGCGTCGATTAAATGGGCTATCTTTGACGACTTGCCAGCCGTTTTCACTTTCTTTGATTTCCATTATCGACACGCCTTGGAGGTTTTGTAATTTTAGTACATCCGCTGCATTTGCTGGCACGCCTTCTTGCTGTGCTGGTAGATTAATGTCACGGTTAGTGTATTCGTTATTAATAGCGAGAATTTCATGACCACGATAAGAGAAAATCTCCATTCCATCGGTGTTTTCACCAAAAACGCGATCCGATTTTTCAACGGCACCACCGCCTTTAGTCACATCATAGCCATCCGCGTCAGAAAATAACGGCTGCCCCCAGCTCACTAGGGTATTCCAGCTATACCCTGCTGGTACATGGACAGTCCCATCGGTTTGAATAGGGATAGGGGTAAAGGGAAAGCGGTTTGTGCTGACAGTGCTGGCAGTGCCTGTCGCTGCCGTACTATTGGTTGGGAATAGCCCCATACCCATCGCCGCCGCTCCAGAACCAAAAGCCAACACACCGCCCAAAAATCCACGGCGGGATATCGCGCGTTCCACAATACGGTCAAAATCATTGTCGTTAGGTCGTGGGAAATTTGCCTCATCCCAATCATCGGCTGAGAGTTTGGTAGATACTTTATTACTAGGTTTATCAATTGCCATTTTTAGTACTCCGAGTAAATTAAATCAATTGGTTTGCGAGTACTTAGGATAAACCCTCAATATGAAACTATTGTGACAACATCGAATATGTCGTGAATTTTTTTGCTAACACCGCTTGCGTGCTTGCTGTAGATTCTCTATAGATTTTCTGTGGATTTTCTATAGATTTGCTGTAGGCCTTTGTTAGTGCCAATATGTCATGCCAATTCCAGTCAGCTTATTGATGTCTTTTTCTGTGATGTCTGTCAACCCTACTTTTCTAATTGAAATTTTCCCTGTATGTTTTGTCGTTTCCATCGTCTCTTTGGCGTGGTTATATTCTTTTAATATCACTTCCCAGCGATTGGTTATCGTATTTATGCTGGTTGAAATACTGCCTGAAACCCATTTATTGAAATCGTCATAGCCGATGAGTTCTATTTTTTTAGTTGATTGATTATTTCTGAATTTATAGGTCCAGCTATAAAGACCAGTTCCACCGTTATACCCAGATATCGTCAGGATATTATTTGCAAAACTTAATTCAGATAGAAATTCAAAACCTAAAAGGTCATACGAAATGGTATGGTTTTTATTATCAATGTTCAGATGCAGCTCATTTGCACTTGGCGTGATGATATCGATTTGTCCATTCGAATTGATGTCAGCTTTTAATGTGTTAATACCTAAGCCCGTTTGTTGCGCTTGACTGATAAAAATAGTAAAGCAGCAAATGACTAATAACGTTGATTTTTTCATGTTGTTTTTTTAATTGTTTTTTTGGTTGTTTGGAATGTTTGTCAACGGTCGTGGCTATGAGCAGTAGCGGATTTCAAGCCACTAATCTTTCGATAGCAACGACCTTTGTTTTATTTACTATAGTTTCATTTTATCATCTAAATCCCAATTGCTTATAGCCTTTTTAAGCTGGCTTTTATAAATATATTCCATTAAATGCTAATTCAAACGGTTTTTTAATCGATTTTATCGTCAGTAGTTTTTCAAGATGAAATTCTTTCCATTCTACAGATTCAGCTTCGTCATTTGAAAAATTTCCTTTCGATATTTTCATTTTTTTTGTTAAGAAATTAATGCTGTAATCTGTTATTTCCCCAGTTGCTCTATGTGCTTCATTTGAATCATAACCGATTAATGCAAACTCATTGTTTTGAAAGCGGAATCTATATTTGTGATTAGACATACTCCAACTTCCAGCACTATACCAAAATCTAAAATTAATATCCAAAATTCCATTCTTGTTAATACTAAAGCCTTCAAATGGTTCATCCATTGAAGGTGAGTCTCGAAGAATTATAAAATCTTCAGAAACTAATTGTTTATTAAAACCTTCTGTTTTAGTCCCAAAGTAAATAGCAAGTATTCTGGGATTTAGGTCAATAGTATCTGCCCCAACCCCATCATTTAATTTAATATTTTTTCGATCAGTTTTTTGGATTGCAAAAACTAAATCAGAAATACCATCTTGATTTAGGTCTCCAGAAGTGGCATCTAATAGTTTCCAATTATCAGGAATTAGATCTTCAAGTGTTTCACCAGTATTGGGTAAAATTAATTCACTTTGCCTAAAACCAGTTAGACAGATTAATATTGTAAATATGGTTATTGATTTCTTCATTTTTTTAGTTTGCAGGTAACGTTTTGCATATGGCATATGGCTTGTGGCGGTTTCGAAGCACTTTCCTGTCCACCGAAACCAAAGCTTGCAACGGAGCGAAAACCTTGCTGGCAGCCGTTCACCCGCCATAAGCTATATGCTGTGTTGTGCAGCGTTATTTTTTTATTATTCGTCTAACATCAAATTTCTTAATCTCATTTTCTTCAATAAAATCAATATTTAATCTATTGAGATTTGGGATGTCTTGTGATTCGTCAATTATTCTATTCTGAAATTTCAAAATATCATCTGCTGTTGTAGTTTCTTTACTGTAAACTATCAAAAGCACTGGAACCACGCGTCTGTTAGATGCTTGGTTGTAATATGAAATTTGAGTGTTTATGCGGGAAATTGTATCTCGAATTATTTTAAGGCTCAATCGATTTCTGAAATACTTTATCTCTACAATTCTGTCTAAGAATCGTTTTGTTTTGGCTTGTAGTAAAATGTCAATTTCGTATCGATTTCCTATTCTTTGTTGAGAAAGTACATCAAAATTTGGACTCTTGTAGTTTTCAAATACTTCTGTTATTCCTTTTTCAATCTGCATATAGGCTTTAACATAATCTGAATGAGTTGAAGGCTTAACAACTGGGGAAGATGTTACTTGTTGCTCGACACTTTCTATTTCTTCAACTTCTTGTTTTGCTTTCTCTTCTTTTTCTTCAGGTGTCAAAGAGGTTATTTCAAGGTCAAGCTTTTGAAGTTCCTTGTCAAATTTTTCGTCAATTTTTGATTGTCTCTTAAACCATCTTACTAAACCAATTATTGTTGAAGTTAATCCGAGTAAAAAGAACGAAAGTGAAACCCAAGGGATAAAGATTTGAAACTTGATAACCTGATTTTGTTTCTCTGTTATCAATTCCTTTATTGGTTCTTGCATTTGGTCAATTTTGGATTGTTCGATATAAAGTCCAAAATCTTCTTTCAAATACAGATATGGAGTCAAGACAGCCAATGCAATCAAAACTAGTCCGATTGACACTAAAAACTTGTTTATATCTCCGTAATCTATTTTCTGCATTCAGTTTGTTTTAATGCTGCACAACATCCGAATAAACGAACATTCGTTTATCGGGGCTATACGTTATACTAAAAGTTCGTTTATTGGTCATCATATCTGAGTTATAGATACAAAGCAATCTTTGTGATTCGTCTTTCAGCGCCAGTTAGCATGACCTGTTTTTTTATCAGACGGCCACTAATGTGGCGTAGTTGGCGTATCTGACGCGTTTGACACTTTATGACGCATCTGACGCATTTGCCAATAAACCATCACCACAGCACCAGCCTGATGCCCACGCCCACTGAAAATTATATCCACCCAGCCAACCCGTGACATTAACCGCCTCGCCGATAAAGTACAGCGAAGGTTGTTTGTGGCACGCGAAGTTTTTGGATGACAATTCATGCGTTAGCACCCCGCCGAGGCTGACTTCGGCTTTTTTCATGCCTTCTGTACCTGCTGGATGCATTGGCCAATGATGCAGATGTTCAGCAATATGCGCAAGCTGCTTATGGCTAAGCTGCTGCAAGGTAATACCCGATGCCATCACTTCGGTCTGGGCTGTCGTGTCTGTGATTGCTGGCATGGGTTGTGGCATGGGTTGCGATATGAGCTGCGGCATGATTTTTGATATAAGTTGCTCGGTGAGTTGCTGGGTTAGTTTTTTAGAGAAAACACCCGTCAGGACTTGCACCAGTGTTTTGTTAGGTGATTGTTTTTTGGCGTCCAGCAACCTGGGTAACAAAGCGGTCTCGGGTGAAAAGTCAATCTCGATTGGATGGCCCTTTTGCCAATAGGACGAGATTTGTAAAATAGCAGGCCCGCTCAATCCTCGGTGGGTAAATAATAGATTTTCGTCAAATGCTTGTGTTGTGTTTTGTGCGGTCGTGCTTTGTGTGGTCGTTTGTACGCGCACAAACTGCGAAACACCAGCAAGCGCCGCATAGGTCTTGAGGTCGTTAGCCGATAGCGTCAACGGGACTAACGCGGGGGAAAACGGCTGATTGTCGATGTGAAACTGTTTGGCAATTCGCAGGGCGATATCTTCGCCACCAATTTTGGGGATAGAGGGACCACCAGTGGCAACCACCAGTTGTTTACCGTAAAACTGCCCGTAATCCGTGTCTAGGGTATAGCGATTATCGTAATTAATCTGGCTCACCGTAACACCATATCGACTCTCCACGCCGTGTTGCGACGCTTCGCTGACGAGCATATCAATAATGGCTTGGGATTTTTGGTCACAAAACAACTGCCCTAACGTTTTTTCGTGATACGTCAGCCCATAACGCGACATCAATTCGATAAAATGCCACGGCGTATAGCGTGCGAGTGCGGACTTGCTAAAATGTGGATTATCAGATAAATAGGCTAAATGACTGGTGTGTATATTCGTAAAATTACAACGCCCACCGCCTGAAATACGGATTTTATTGCCTGCTTGTTGTTTTTTTTCAATGAGCAATACCGCCAGACCGCGCTCAGCCGCACGAATGGCGCACATTAGCCCTGCTGCGCCAGCACCGAGTATTATGACATCGTAGCAGCGTTCTTTATTCACACCGATTTAGATTTGCCTAGCATGGGTTTTAAAAACTGGCCTGTGTAGCTGCGTTTGCTTTTGGCGACCTGTTCAGGCGTACCTGCAGCCACGATTTCACCCCCAGCACTCCCGCCCTCTGGCCCCAAATCAATCACCCAATCGGCCGTTTTGATGACATCCAAATTATGCTCGATGACGATCAAAGTATTGCCTTGGTCGCGTAGGCGATGCAATACAGACAACAGTTGTTTGACGTCATGAAAATGCAGCCCTGTTGTTGGCTCATCCAAAATATATAGCGTGCTACCCGTATCGCGTTTGGATAGCTCTTTGGCGAGTTTAACCCGTTGTGCCTCACCGCCCGATAGCGTAATGGCATTTTGCCCCAAGGTAATATAGGACAGACCAACATCCATCAGGGTTTGTAGTTTGCGCTTAATCACAGGAATAGCGTGGAAAAAATCCAGCGCGTCTTCTACCGTCATTTGTAAAATTTCGTAGATATTTTTGCCTTTGTATTGGACGCTTAGTGTTTCGCGGTTATATTTTTTGCCACGACAGACATCACAGGAAACATAAACATCAGGCAAAAAGTGCATTTCTACCTTGATAACGCCATCCCCTTGGCAAGCTTCGCAGCGCCCGCCTTTGACGTTAAAGCTAAAACGTCCGACCGTATAACCGCGTGAACGTGATTCTTCAGTCCCTGCGAATAATTCACGAATGGGGGTAAAAATCCCCGTGTAAGTCGCGGGGTTAGAGCGCGGTGTGCGCCCAATTGGGCTTTGGTCAATGTTGATGATTTTATCAAAATGCTCGTGTCCTGTTAGCGTCTCGAATGGTGCTGGCTCTTCGGTGACACGCTCTAGGGCTTCGTACATGGCTTTTGATAGCGTCTCATTAATCAGCGTGGATTTCCCCGACCCCGACACACCCGTGACGCAAGTCATCAACCCAACAGGCACACTGGCGGTCACTGATTTCAGATTATTACCGCGAGCATGCGTCACAGTCAACCATTTTTCTGTTGGTGTCACGCGTTTTACTGGTACCGCAATACTGGCTTTGCCACTTAAATATTGCCCCGTCAATGAGTGTTGTTGTGCCATCACGGTTGCTAAATCACCCGCCACGACAATCTCGCCACCATGCACACCTGCGCCAGGCCCGATATCGACAATATAATCTGCAGCGCGAATTGCATCCTCGTCGTGTTCCACGACAATAACCGTGTTACCCAAATCACGCAAATGAAACAGTGACGCCAATAGGCGATCGTTATCGCGTTGGTGCAAGCCAATCGACGGCTCGTCTAGCACATACATGACACCGACTAAGCCAGCGCCAATTTGTGACGCCAAGCGAATACGCTGGGCTTCACCGCCTGATAGCGTTTCGGCACTGCGTGATAAACTCAGATAATCCAACCCAACGTTAATTAAAAACAATAGCCGTTGGTTGATTTCTTTGAGGATTTTATCGGCAATCGTGGCTTTGGCACCCTGTAGTGTGAGCTGGTTAAAAAACGTATGGCAAGCGCCAATAGACATCCCCGTAATTTCTGGTAGGGTTTTATCGCCAATAAACACATGCCGCGCGGTTTCGTTAAGGCGTGTGCCATGACAGTGATGGCATACTTGATTGTGCTGATATTTGGCTAACTCTTCGCGGACAAAATTAGACTCCGTTTCACGATAGCGTCGTTCGATATTCGGGATAACGCCTTCAAATGGTTCGACGCTGTGAAATTCCCTACCCTTTTCGGTCACATAATGAAACTCAATATCCGTGTTACCCGAGCCAAATAAAATAATCTGTTGATGTGCCTCGGATAACGTTTCAAACGGTTCATCCAGCGAAAATTGATAATGCGCGGCTAGGGCTTGCATTTTTTTAAAATAAAACCGTGCGTTTTGATCCCAGCCGCGAATCGCGCCAGCCGCAATCGATAGATAAGCTTGTGCGACAATTTTTTTGGGGTCAAAACGAGCCTCAACGCCTAATCCATCGCACGTCGGACAAGCACCATTGGGACTATTAAACGAGAACATGCGTGGTGCAAGCTCTTCGACAGAGTAGCCACACTGATTACAAGCAAACTTAGACGAAAACTGCATCGGTTCAATTTTGCCATCACTGCTATCACTGTCATCCATCGGCTCAACACGCACAAGCGAATTAAACGTCAACGCCGTTTCAAACGACTCTGCTAAACGCTGGGCAATGTCATCGCGTACTTTAAACCGATCAACGACGACCTCAATCGTGTGTTTTTTGTTTTTATCTAGTGGTGGGGTTTCTTCGATATCAACGATTTGACCGTTGATTCGCAGGCGCACAAAGCCTTGGCGCTTAATGTCTTCGATTAATTTAACTTGCTCGCCTTTGCGGTTATCGACGACAGGCGCTAACAGCATGAGCTTTGATCCCTGCGGCCATGTCATCACCGTATCGACCATTTGCGAAATGGTTTGTGCATCTAGCACCGTATCGTGTTCTGGACATCTGGGCGTGCCAACCCGCGCAAAGAGCAAGCGCAAATAATCATAGATTTCGGTAATCGTGCCGACCGTAGAGCGCGGATTATGCGAGGTGGATTTTTGTTCGATAGAAATGGCAGGCGATAACCCCTCGATATGATCGACGTCTGGCTTATCCATCGTCGATAAAAACTGTCTGGCGTAAGCGGATAACGATTCGACGTATCGGCGCTGCCCCTCTGCATAAATGGTATCAAATGCGAGTGATGATTTGCCCGAGCCTGACAGCCCAGTAATGACAATGAGTTTGTCGCGCGGAAGCTCGATGTCAAACCCTTTTAAATTATGTGTTCTAGCGCCTTGGATACGTATCATGAATAGGTTTTATGTGTGGTTTATGTGGGTTTCTGGGAGTTTATAGGGGTTGATGAGGTTTAAATGGTTTTACATGTAGCGAAATGCGACGAAATGTCACGAAATGCGACGAAATACAACGAAACGTCACCTTGCAAACGATAAATCCAAGCAAGCTAATCGAAGTCAAGCTAAGCCAAGCTAATCTAAGCATTATACTCGACCAATCCGCAAGCAACAATCCGCAAGCAACAATCCGCAAGCAACAATCCGCAAGCAACAATCCGCAAGCAACAATCCGCAAGCAACAATCCACCTAGCTGAAAAGTCCTAACAGGGGATTGTATTTTGTTAGGCAGGCGCTAATTCAACCGTTTTATCAACGTGGGGAACTTTTGCGATTTGAGGGTGGCCTCTATGGTCTGGGCTTTTTGTTTGCCAGCAAAAGGCCCCGCTTGCGTAAGGTACTTAGTCCCACGCTTGACGACGCGGGCAGGCAACCCCAGCCTCTCGACTTGGGCTTTGACTTTATCGGCATCGCTTTGCTGATTAAATGCCCCTACTTGCACCACATAACGATACTTATCATCAGACTGACTCTCGCTGGTTTGATTGACAGGAGTAGTCTCTGATGCGGTATTTTCTTGGGCCTGTTGGGCACGCTCTAGTTCGACTTTGCGCGCTTTTAACGCTTGATAAAAGCTATATTTGGGTGGTTCATCGTCCGTACGGCGCTGATTGGTGTTATGTTGCGTCATCTCAACACGTGATTGGCCAATAAAATCTAGCTGCCCGGCAATCGATAACAAGACACCAGCCATTGTCAAGACCAGCGTAAACATGCCCAAAAATTTAATTCGTGCGTGTTTTTTCACATGACCTCTGGTGCATCCACACCGCATAATTGTAATCCATTAGATAGCACTTGACGGGTTGCATCGAGTAGCGCCAAACGTGACGCTTGCAATGGATCTGCCTGCAAAAATTTTATATTGCCGGCATCGTAATAGCTATGTAATGCCGTGGCGAGATCTTTTAAGTAATTGGTCAGGTAATGCGGGGCAAAGTCTTTTGCCGCTAACCCCAATACGCTGGCGTATTTTTCTAACTCACGTAGCAGATTTTGTTCGTATTCATTGGTTAATTGGTCGATTTGTTTCGTTGCCGTCTTAATCGATAGGTTTGGCTGCTCTGGGCGCGCTTTGTCCAGTACCCGACAAATACGGGCGTGCGCATATTGCACGTAGTAAAGCGGATTGTCTTTGTTGTTTTTAACCGCCAAATCCAAATCAAAATCCATATGCTGCTGAGGCTTACGGATAACATAAAAATAACGCGCTGCCGCACTGCCGATTAAATCTCGCAAATCACGCAGTGTGACATACTGCCCCGAACGCGTTGACATTTGCATTTTTTTGCCATCCTTGTAAAGCACGGCAAACTGGACCAAATCGACACGCAAGCGATCAGCATCATGCCCCAATGCCAACAAGGCGGCTCTGACCCTAGCGGTATAGCCGTGGTGATCAGCGCCTAAAATATCAATGGCCAAATCATAATTGCGCTGCATTTTTTCGTGGTGATAAGCAATATCTGCTGCAAAATAGGTATAAAGGCCATTTTCGCGTTGAATCACGCGGTCTTTGTCGTCACCAAATGCGGATGAGGCAAACCATAATGCGCCGTTTTGTTCGTATAGGTGCCCATTGGCTTGTAATTGATTGATTGCTTTTTCAATTTTACCTGAGGCGTGCAAGGTTTTTTCGGAATACCAATGGTCAAATGTCACCCCAAATTCGCGCAAGTCGGCTTCAATATCGTCACGAATGGCCGTGAGTGCGGCATCAAAAAAGTGCCCGTAGTTTTTCTCACCCAATTGCGTTTTTAGGCAGTGAATCAGGGCATCTAAATGCTGTTCGCTTTGCTGTTTTAATGCATCCAATGTCGATTTAAGCACAGGAATTTGTGCTTTGTCGTCTGCTGTTAAGCGTGCTTCGCATGCCGCTAGCGAGTATTTGGTGGTCTGCTGTTCGTCGACAAACGCGGTATAGTCGCTTATCGGCAATTGGTTAAATGCAATATCCACCACCAAGTCTTTGCCGTATTTGGTGTAAACCCCATCAGCGATATGATTAACGTAACTTGCCTGATAGGCATTAATAGGGAAATCAACCGCAATATCACAACGTTGTAGATAGCGCAGATAGACACTGGTCGCCAAAATATCCATTTGTCGGCCTGCATCGTTGACGTAGTACTCTTTGTCAACGCGATGCCCCGCTGCACGTAAAATATTAGCCAGCGTTGCGCCATAAGCAGCGCCACGACCATGCCCAACGTGCAAAGGCCCAGTCGGATTCGCTGATACAAACTCGAGTAATATTTTTTGGCTATGCGCATTTGACATTACCGTCCCAAACTGTTGCCCTGTCGCTAATACCTGTTGGATTAAGGTATTGTAGCGAGCCAACGATAAAGTAAAATTGATAAAGCCAGGCCCCGCAATCGTGACACTATCTAGCCACGGCGCTTGTGCCGACTGGGCTTGCTGCATGTTATCAACTAGCAAAGTCGCAATATCACGTGGCTTAAGCCGCAGTTTTCCCGCCAATTGCATAGCAATGTTGCAGGCAAAATCGCCATGTGTCGCATCTTTGGCGCGTTCAATCTGAACGGCACTGTCTTTGGCCTGCGCCTCGAGCTTGCCATCAACGACTAGGGTGTTAATCGCCGACTGAACGAATGCCTCAAGATTGGCTTGAATGTCTGAATGAGTATCTGAATGAGTATTTGATTGCATAAACAAAGGAATAAAATTAAGTTAACCCACGCAGCAAACGCAGGCGAAATACTTGCCCGTAACTTATCCGTAACTTGCCCGTACTATATAAAGCTGGTTATTATACGCCAAATAGTCATATTGCACCAAGCAATTGCAACGAATTACCCTAGGAATTAAGCCAAAATGACCAGTCAACAAGCAATCATGCCTACAACTGGTCATACGACTTAGCTCAAACAAACGTGCAATGATAGTTATATCGAGATGATGCTATATCGCAATAACACTATATCGCAATAATACCACGTAGCCCTGTCGTTTCAGGAAGCCCAAAGCAGAGATTCATACACTGAATTGCTTGTCCAGCGGCGCCTTTAACCAAATTATCAATCACAACCAATAGGGTCACATAGTCCGTGTTAGGTGGGTAAGCCACTGCAATTTGTACTTGATTCGTGCCCCGCACTGCTCGGGTCTCAGGGTGATGTCCGATTGGCAGCACACTGACAAACGGCTCATGCGCATAAGCCTGCGATAGCACATTATGAATGTCTTCGGGTGCTTTTTGATATTGTGCATACAGGGTGGCATGGATACCGCGGTGTATAGGCAGCAAATGCGGCGTAAAAATTACCGAGACAGGCTTATCAGGCTGCCCCGCCATGATACTTAGCTGCTGCTCAATCTCAGGTAAGTGGCGATGCCCATTGGCAGCGTAGGCTGAGAAATTTTCGCTGCGCTCAGCCATCAGCATCGCGGTATTGGCTGAGCGTCCTGCGCCGCTGACGCCTGATTTTGCGTCAATAATGATCGGGGTTTGCAACAGGCGATTGGTTTTGAGCAGTGGCATCAATCCAAGCTGTATGGCCGTTGGATAGCAACCCGGGCACGCAATTAATGTGGCGGTTTTGAGCGCCTCGCGGTTTAGCTCAGGCAAGCCATAGACGGCTTGGGCGATTAACTCAGGCGCTGTGTGTGTTTCTTTGTACCAATGCGCCCATTGCGATTGATTTTTTAGGCGAAAATCCGCCGACAAATCAATCACCTTAATGCCTTTATCCAATAATGTCTGGGCTTGACGCATGGCAACGCCGTGTGGTGTCGCAAAAAAACAAACATCAACACCCGCCCAATCAACCGCCTCCATCGCGGAAAAACACAGCGGCTGTCCATCATGGTCGATTAACTGGTCATAAAACTGCGGAAAAACTGCACTAATCGGTTTGCCTGCTTCGCGTCTTGATACAACAGAGACAATCTGTACCTGCGCATGTTGCGATAGTAATCGCAATAATTCGACCCCACCGTAGCCATTGGCACCGATAATAACAGCTCGTATAGGCTGCGTATTCGATGTGGTCGATTTCCTCGATGTCGTCGATGTGGTATTTAATGAATTCATGTTAAGCACCCTATTTGACGTGTCGTATTAATTGATCCCATTGCGTGATAAATGCTGTGATAAATGCTTAAATGCTACCTAGGGTAGCTAATCGCGAAGGTTGTCGGCAATCCGATTGGCGAGCGCTCGTAGTTCATCTTCGTCGGCAGGTTTTGTCGCATGACGGGCAAAGGGCTGCCCTGTATAGGCGGGGATAACATGCATATGATAATGAAACACCGTTTGCCCTGCGGCCTTGCCGTTATACTGCACAATCTTAATGCCATCCGCTGCCAAAGCCGCCTTGGCAGCAACTGCTAGGCGTTGGCTTAGCGCCATGACAGCCGTTAATAAAGCGCTGGGCATTGTCAACAAATCATCATAATGCGCCTTAGGAATGATGAGTAAATGCCCCTTTGACTCGGGGAAAATATCCATAATCACCATGACGTTATCGTCTTCATATACCTTAATTGGTGCAATGTCACCCTGCACCATTTTACAAAATAAACAATCCGCAACAGAGACTTGAACAGACACTTGGACACCTCGCTTTGATGGCAATTAATAAAGCCTCAGCGTACTGGATTTACACACCAGATGCAAGCCTTTGCATCCCAACAGTGCATAGAATGCGTATCTTGTGTAGAACCGTTTTGCGAATAAAGATGGCTACATTCGTGTTAGAATAGAAAAAACACAGACGACAGCGTCACCACATGACAAATCACGGACACACCAATTATCATCAGCAACCATTTGACCGTATTGAAAACGAAATACCGTCTTTTTTGCGACACCTAACCGCCGAGCGCCAGCTATCAGCGCTTACCGTCTCTAGCTATGCGCGCGATTTAAATCAATTTATTGGGTGGCTTAGTCGCGCGGAATTGCCGACAGTTGATGCGCGTACCATTCAGTATTATCTGGCCTATTTATCACGTAAAAATATGGCACCCAGCAGCATTGCGAGACAATTGTCATCGCTTAGACAATATTTTAACTATCTGGTGCAATTGAAATTTATCGCGGTAAACCCTGTCAGCGACATTCGCCCACCGAAACAAGTCAAAAAACTCCCCAATGCACTCAGCGTTGATAAACTCAGTCAATTGCTTGATACCGCCCATGCTTCGATAGACATGACTTCACCACTAAGTATCAGGGATATGGCGATGATTGAATTATTATACAGCTCAGGGATTCGTGTTGCCGAATTGGCTGGCTTAAACCTGAGCGATATTGACTTGACCGACAATCAGATGCGCGTACTCGGCAAAGGCAACAAACCGCGTATTGCATTAATTGGGCAGTTAGCGAAAATCGCGCTGACAAACTGGCTAGCGATTCGCAAGCAGTGGTTACAACAAGACTCAAAGCAGCCCACTGAGCCCACTCAATTAAGCGATGCCCTATTTATCTCTGATAAAGGGTCGCGCTTGAGTATACGTAGTATCCAGCTACGCATCAAAGCGTGGGGTAAAGCGCTAGACGCCAATCTGGATTTGCACCCGCATTTATTTCGCCATAGTTTTGCTAGCCATTTACTGCAATCTAGCGGCGACCTGCGTGCCGTCCAAGAACTCTTGGGGCATAGCGATATTAGCAGTACACAGGTCTACACGCACCTTGATTTTCAACACCTTGCCAGTGTCTATGACAAGGCACACCCACGCGCTAAGAAAAATATAGACAAGGCAGACAAAGCAGAAAAGGCAGACAGGGCAGACTGAAAAGCAATAGGTCAATAGGCTACGCTAAAAACTCGAATCAGGTTGTGTGAGGAATGCGTGTTCTTCTTGGGTGGTTTGTCGGCCAAGTATTGCATTACGGTGCGGATAACGCCCAAACCGATCAATAATCGCCTTGTGCTTTAGCTCAAAGGCTATATTCTCTGGGTTGCCCAGCGATTCGTATAGCTCAAGGGCTGTTGCATGAATAACCGATGATTCGCTGTGCATGAAGGGCAAATACATAAAACCGCGCTGATTTTGCGGTAGTGCTTGGTCAAAGCCTTTGGCAATCGCCTGTTGTGATAACGCCAATGCTAAGGCATCACTGGCAAACGCCAAAGCGGTATCGCGATACATATGACGAGAAAATTGATCCAGCACAATAATTTCAGCCAAACTACCCAACGCATTATCACGCCAAGCAAATAATTCATTGGCATTGGCTTTTTTATGTAGGTCGCCGAATCGCTTACGAATGACGGAATCAAACTGTACGTCCTTGATCCACCATTGCTTGGAATCTATTTCATGAAACCAAAAGGCAATTACGTCATGATACGTCATATTTTTTCAACCCGCTTGTGCAGCACACTCAGCTAGACGTTAAATTGCGTCTTAATCCCGATATAATGCAAAAATTCTTTGCGTGTGGTAGAGTCGGTTTTGAATCGTCCACCCAGCTCTGCGGTGACAGTTGAGCTTTCGATATCACGAATCCCCCGTGAATTAACACAAAGGTGTTTGGCATCAATAACACAGGCCACATCATCAGTGCCTAAGGCTTCTTGCATGGTTTTGACGATTTGCATAGTCAGGCGTTCTTGTACTTGTGGGCGTTTAGCAAAATAATCGACGATACGGTTCATTTTAGATAAGCCAATCACACGGCCGTTAGAGATATAACCAATATGCGCACGTCCAACAATCGGTAAGAAATGGTGTTCGCAAGTCGAATAGACCGTAATGTCTTTTTCTACTAGCATTTGATTGTATTTGTATTTGTTATCAAATGTCGACATTTTAGGGGCGCGTTCAGGGTGGAGACCACCAAACGTCTCGCTGACAAACATTTTCGCAACACGTTTTGGTGTGCCACGTAAACTGTCATCGGTCATATCTAAGCCTAAAATTTCCATAATATCGGAAAACTTAGCTTGGATTTGGGCGATTTTTTCATCGTCCGACAAATCAAACGCATCCGCGCGAAGTGGTGTATCCACTGAGCCAGGGATATGGTCTTCGCCCATCTCATCGATTAATTCATTTTGGTCAATATTACTCATAACGGCTTCTCGTCATCGAAAAAAATAAGTGCTCACTATAACGACTTCAACGGCATTTGTCATGCGAAAAATCGTCTTTAATTAAAGAAAAAATCCTGAATTTGCTGGGCAATGTGCGTTTCATCAAGACCAAATCCTGCCAATACTTCATCGCGCTTACCGTGCGGGACAAATTCGTCAGTAATCCCCAAACGCTTGACTCGTGTTGCGGCGTTGCATTGATGAACAAAGTCAGCGACTTCTGCGCCGACACCGCCGATGAGGCTTCCCTCCTCAAGAATGACAACATGCGTGTGCCCAAGAGTTGCGATGAGTTGCTCAATTCGTGCTTGGTCAAATGGTTTGGCAAACCGCATATCAATCAGTGTTGCATCGAGTGTCGCGGCAATGGTGTGGCACCGCGCGAGCAACGTGCCAAAGACCAAAATCGCCAATTTGTTTACCTGTGATGGTGCTAAGCTGCTTTGTCGCACTAATTTGGATTGACCAACGGCGATTTCTGCCTGTGGTGTTTGTGGCAACTGCTGCAAATCGCCTTTGCCCTTGGGATAGCGAACCAAGGCAGGCCCGTTATACGCATAACCCGTTTGTAATAACGCCAACATTTCTAATTCGTCTGACGGGGTCATCACGATCAAATTAGGGATCAAACAGCTATAGGCAATATCAAACACACCCGCATGCGTAGCGCCATCTTCACCGACAACGCCAGCACGGTCTAAGGCAAATAATACATCCAAATTTTGTAGCGCAACATCATGAATTAACTGATCATACGCACGCTGCAAAAAAGTCGAATAAATGGCGACCACGGGTTTTAAGCCTTTACAAGCCATACCTGCGGCAAGCGTGACCGCGTGTTGTTCAGCAATGGCAACATCGTAATAACGATTTGGAAATTGCTGACTAAATTCGACCAAGCCTGAGCCTTCACGCATTGCGGGTGTAATGGCGACTAAACGGCTGTCTTGTTGCGCCTGATGATTAATCCATGCTGAAAATACTTGGGTAAACGTTGGGGCATTTGAGGGCTGACTCGGCACCAAACCCTTATTAACATCAAAGCCCGAGACGCCATGATAGTCAATCGGTGCTGCCTCTGCTCGACAATAGCCTTTGCCCTTGACGGTTTTAACGTGTAATAATTTTGGCCCTGATTGCGTTTTGAGGCGTTTTAGCGTGGCAACTAACGCCAATACGTCATGACCATCCTGCGGCCCCGTATAATCAAAGCCTAAATCTTCAAACAGGTTATTGGCACTCGCAATATCTTTGGCGCGTTCTTCCACAAATTTAGCCAAACCATCCAGCGGAGGAATATGCTTTAAAACTGCTTTGCCCTTTTGCCGAACGTCTTGGTACAATTCGCTGCCAAGGACTTCGGATAAATACGACGACATCGCACCGACATTGGGCGAAATGGACATATCGTTGTCGTTTAAAATAACCAGTAAATCTGCCGACAAACTCGCGGCATGATGTAGCGCTTCAAACGCCATCCCAGCGGTCATCGCGCCATCGCCAATAACCGCAATGTGGCTATGTCGTTTGCCATTTAATTGATCGGCAATCGCCATCCCCAGCGCCGCCGAAATCGAAGTCGATGAGTGCCCAACACCAAAATCATCGTAACGGCTTTCATCGCGCTTTGGAAACCCTGACAACCCATGCTGTCGTTTAAGCGTTGGCATCTGCGCACGCCGTCCAGTTAGAATTTTGTGCGGATAAGCTTGGTGCCCAACATCCCACACCAAACTATCATGCGGTGTGTCAAAAACGTAATGAATGGCAACCGTCAACTCAACAACCCCTAATCCTGATGCCAAATGTCCGCCTGTTTGTGAGACAGTTTGCAACAGGCAAGCCCGTAACTCGCGGCAAAGCTGTGGCAATTGCCCTAGTGCCAAGTGGCGCAATTCATCTGGCGTGTTAACAGTATCGAGTAACGGGGTGTCAGTCATGGTTTATTCAAATAAAGACAAAAATAAAGACAAAAATAAAGACAAAGGATACTAAAGTGGATACGAAAAATGACGCCAACACTGACGCTAACACTGCCAATAACAGCGACAGCAAAGGCGACAGTAACAGCGATGCGATAGGCAACCGACGATAGATAATGGGGTAAATCAATATGATTCATCAACAAAACCCCGTACCATTATACGTGACTGACGGCATTTAGCCAGTCACGCAAGCAATTTTCATCAAAGGGATACGCGAGGGTTTCGCCGTGTTCATTCCTCACCACGGGCACTTTATCCCAATAAGTATCGCGTAGTATTTCATCGCTAAAAATATCAACTTCTTCAATGAACACCGTCTCACCTGCAACCTGTAACAGGTGTTGATATGCCGCTTGACACAGGTGGCAACCGATGGTCATGTATAGCACCCAGGTGCGGGGATTGCTAGAGTTGGAATTGCCAGAATTGAGATTATCATGGTTAGAATTATCATGATTAGCATTGGCGGCATCGTTTTGATGATCACTGTTTTGATGGCCATTGTTCTGATGGTTGATTTTATTGCTCATCATATGCTAATTGAATGCGGATTCTATTTCGTCAAGCGCTTGATAAAACGCGACTTCGTCCATCACAGCAATGCCGAGCGAGCTGGCTTTAGTCAGTTTGCTGCCCGCTTTTTCACCAGCGACCAAAATATCCGTCTGTGATGACACGCTAGACTGGACTTTAGCGCCCAGTGCTTTTAGTTTGGCTTTGGCTTGGTCTCGACTCATGCGCGCTAATGTCCCCGTGACGACCACTTTTTTGCCCATGAAATGGTTTCCTGCTTGGGTGATAGGTGTGCTAGGCTGGCTGTTTTTTGGGTTGACACCCAGCGCAATTAAGGCATCAATGACTTCTCGGTTATGGGGTTGCTGGAAAAAGGTGTGAATAAACGTCGCCATTTTAGGACCAATGCCATCAATCGTTTGTAATGCTTCGACATCAGCCGTGTATAATACAGCAAAATCCACAAATTCATTGGCCAGCGTTTCGGCCATGACCTCACCCACCTCACGAATGCCTAGGGCATATAGCAGCCTTGCAAACGTTGTTTGCTTGCTGTCTTCGATTGCCTGGATTAAATTAGCCGCCGATTTATCACCTAATCGCTCTAAATTGACCAGCGCATCATGCGTTAATCGATAAATATCAGCAGGGGTCCTAACTAATTCGTTTTCAATGAGTTGCGCAATCACTTTGTCACCCAAGCCTTCGATATCCATGGCTTTGCGCGAAACAAAATGAATCAACGATTGCGTCAATTGTGCGCGACAAAACAAGCCACCCATACACCGCGTCACGGCTTCTTCGTCGAGTTTTAGTGCCTCACTGCCACACACAGGGCATGCAGTCGGCATGCGATACGGCAATGCATTGGGTTGTCGATAGGTGGGGATATAGCGAACCACCTCTGGGATAACATCGCCAGCACGGCGGATAATCACCGTGTCTCCGACGCGAATATCCTTACGCGCAAGCTCATCGGCATTGTGTAACGTTGCATTGGTTACCATCACACCACCAACGGATACTGGTGCTAGCCGCGCAACGGGTGTTAATGCACCTGTGCGCCCGACTTGGATATCGATGGCTTGTACCGTGGTCGTCTTTTCCTCGGCTGGAAATTTATACGCAATCGCCCAGCGTGGCGCGCGGCTCACAAAACCCAGTTGCTGCTGAAGCGCCGTTTCATTGACTTTAAAAACGACACCATCGATATCATAGTCTAGCGATTGCCGTACGTTAAGTAACCGACGATGATAATCAATTAAGGCATCCACACCGCGACAGACCTCAAACAACGGGCACGTAGGTAGGCCCAGTGTATTTAGGCGGTCAATGGTTGCGTCATAAGAAGGTAAAACCACATCGGATGATTTCTCGCCTACGCCATAGGCATAAAATGCCAATGGTCGCTTGGCGGTAATGGCCGCGTTTAATTGGCGCAAGCTACCAGCTGCTGCATTTCTTGGGTTAGCGAAGGGTTTTTCACCCGCGGCTTGTTGCGCCTCGTTTAGTGCATTAAAACCCGATTTCGGCATAAATACTTCACCGCGCACTTCGATCAATTGTGGGTACGGCGCACGAAGCTTGAGAGGAATGGCGCGGATTGTTTTCACGTTTTCCAGCACATTTTCCCCAACACGACCGTCCCCACGGGTAAGGGCTTGGACTAGCTGTCCATTTTCATACCGCAACGCAATGGCTAAACCATCGATTTTGGGCTCTGCTGCATAAGTAATATTTTGTGGAGAATCTGGGCTAGACCACTCTAGGCGAGATAACACCCGCTGATTAAACTCCGTTAACGCTTGCGGCGTAAAAACATTATCCAACGATAGCATCGGAATAG
Organism: Ostreibacterium oceani; assembly: GCF_009362845.1. Lineage (NCBI taxonomy): Bacteria > Pseudomonadati > Pseudomonadota > Gammaproteobacteria > Cardiobacteriales > Ostreibacteriaceae > Ostreibacterium > Ostreibacterium oceani. The sequence continues at coordinate 73,964 of NZ_WHNW01000007.1, forward strand.
CATGTGCAATGGCTTCGAATTGTGAGGCCAAACCGCCCCCAACACGTTGCGTGGGTGAATCCGCTGCTTGGATTGCTGGGTCGGCTTTTTCTAACTGCAGAATACGTTGGATAACGGCGTCGTAATCTTCATCCGAAATAATCGGGTCATCTAGTACATAGTAGTGATAATCATACTGATGAATTTGCGCCACAAGGGCTTGGTATTCAGTGATTATGTCGTTGTTGATAGTCATTCTGAAGCATCGCCGCACAGCTCATTTCAAAAGATTCAATCGCTTGCTGTATCTCGTGAAGTTTTTGATTTTTTAGCAAATTACGGTTTTCATCGCATAATTGCGCGCCTAGATTTTCGCGTAATTCATCCAATACAGAAAGCATTAAATAAAAATACTCAGACTGTCGATAACCATCTAAAATAGGTAGTTGCATCACCGCCTTAACCCCATCCGTTGGGCGCATTGCGGCGGGATTTTCATCAAACGTATAAGGGGGTTTTGTGTTAATAATGGTAAAAGCAATATGCTTGCCATCTGCTAAAAAGTACTCAAATACACCATGCTCTGAGTACACAAACCCTAGCTCATCGAGCAGGTTAATCAGCTGATGGTTATCAAAAAACCGTCCTGGCTTGGCCATCACCGTAATAACAACGTGTTTTTCGGGTAATTTAACGTCTTTGGGGGGCTCGTACGCTGGCGTAGGCGGCACATTAACCACCCGTTCGCGCCGCATAAAAGCCCACACGACATAGGCGATGACGCCTGACAGCAAAATAAATACCAGCCGTGTTATCCAAATTAACGTTGCTTGTTCAACATCCACAAAAGACTACCGAGTGAAAAATAGGTCAATATTCTAGCACGCAACGGTCAGTTGTCACGGCAAAACATATTAAAAACATTCCATCGCTTTACGCCAGCGATAAAAAACCGCCACGCTACTCGTTATTTTTTTAATAACCGCGTGGCATTTAATCGCAGAACAATTAGGCTAACTGGCGCAAGACATAGTGTAGTATGCCACCATTCTCATAATAATCCCATTCTTTGGGAGTGTCGATACGAACATCAACGGTCACCGTTTTTGACTGACCGGCTTTTTCTAAGATTAAGGTCACGGTTTTGGCACCTCTAACCAAGCCTGAAACGCTAATCTCTTCATCCCCTGTAATGCCTAATGATTCATGGCTGTCCCCTGCTTTGAACTGCAGCGGCAATACACCCATGCCAATTAAGTTGGAGCGATGAATGCGTTCATAACTTTCGGTGACAACGGCTTTGACCCCAAGCAAATTCGTGCCCTTGGCAGCCCAATCGCGCGAGGAACCAGCGCCGTATTCTTTACCCGCAAAGACCACAAGCGGTACTTTTTCATCTTGGTAACGCATGGCCGCATCAAAGACGGTCATGACTTCACCACTAGGATAATGCGTGGTCCAACCGCCCTCTGTGCCAGGCGCTAATTGATTACGCAAGCGAATATTGGCAAAAGTCCCACGCATCATTACTTGGTGGTTACCCCGCCGAGAGCCATACGAATTAAAGTCATTGTCGGCGACGCCATGTTCGCGTAAATATTTCGCAGCAGGTGAATCAGGCGCAATGCTGCCTGCTGGCGAGATATGGTCGGTGGTTACCATGTCGCCGAGTTTTAAAAGCACTTTGGCCTGTTGAATTTCGGGGATACCTGGGGCTTGTTTGGTCATCCCATCAAAATACGGCGGATTTTGAATATAGGTTGAGGCACTATCCCAATTAAATGTTTTAGATTCCGTGACTGCTACCGATTGCCAGCGGGCATCGCCTGCATAAACATTTTTATAGTTATCGATAAACATTTCGCGGGAAATGGTCTGCTTGACGGTATCGTTGATACTCTGTTGCGATGGCCAAATATCAGCCAAATAAACATCGTTTCCTGCTTGATCTTGTCCTAATGGCTCTGCTTTGAAATCAATTTTAGTAGTACCTGCCAGTGCATAAGCCACAACCAGCGGTGGCGATGCCAAGAAGTTCATCTTAACCTGCGCGTGGATACGTCCTTCAAAGTTGCGATTGCCAGATAGTACAGAGCTGACGTTCATGTCATTTGCCGAAATCGCCGACTCTACCGCAGGTGGGAGCGGCCCACTATTGCCGATACAAGTCGTGCAACCATAGCCGACCACATCAAATCCTAAGTCTTCGAGATAAGTCAGCAACCCTGCTGATCTGAGATAATCGGTAACCACCATCGAGCCTGGCGCCAATGATGTTTTGACCCAAGGCTTACTGACGAGTCCTTTTTCGGCGGCATTTTTAGCGAGCAACCCTGCCCCCATAATGACCGAAGGGTTTGAGGTGTTCGTACACGAGGTAATAGCCGCGACAACCACATCACCGTCGTTTAAGGTCACGTCCTGCCCGTTAATATGGATATCAACGGCCTTGTCGGCCTTTGCTTCGTCGAGTAATCGAGTGACTGTTTCTGGCACTTGGTCTAAGAACAAGTAATCTTGAGGGCGTTTGGGCCCAGCTAGTGCTGGCACTACCGTCGCTAAATCCAAGGTTAATTTATCCGAGTAATCCGCCGTCACACCGACATCACGGTACATTGTTTGCGCTTTGGCATAGGCTTCAATCAAGTCAATATGGGCTGCTTCACGCCCTGATAGACGCAGATATTCTAGTGTTTCTTGGTCGATTGGGAAAATACCACACGTCGCGCCATACTCGGGCGCCATATTGGCAATGGTCGCTCGATCTGCGAGTGGCAAATGGTCTAGCCCTTCCCCAAAAAATTCGACAAACTTGCCAACAACACCCAAATCTCTCAGCATTTTAACCACTTTTAACACGAGGTCTGTTGCAGTCGCCCCTGGCGCGAGTTTACCTGTTAGCTCAAAACCAACGACTTCTGGAATCAGCATGGTAATTGGCTGGCCTAGCATGGCCGCCTCGGCTTCGATGCCACCAACCCCCCAGCCCAATACGCCAATACCATTAATCATGGTGGTATGCGAGTCAGTACCAACGACCGTATCAGGGTAGGCAACTGGTTCGCCTTGGGCATTTTGATCAAAAATAACGCGGGCTAAATATTCTAAGTTGACCTGATGCACAATGCCTGTATTGGGTGGCACGACTTTGAAATTATCAAACGCTGACTGACCCCAACGCAAAAAACCGTAGCGTTCTTTATTGCGGTTAAATTCAAGCTTTGTATTTAAGTCTAACGCTTGGTCAGAGCCGAAGTGGTCAACCATAACCGAGTGGTCAATAACCAATTCAGCAGGTGATAGCGGGTTAATCTTATCAACATCGCCACCTAAATTGGCCATTGCATCGCGCATCGCAGCCAAGTCAACGACCGCAGGGACACCCGTAAAATCCTGCAACACCACGCGGCTGGGGGTAAACGCGATTTCTGTACTGGGGGCGGCGTTTGCATCCCAATTAACAACCGCATCAATATGCGATTGTGTGATATTTTCGCCGTCATAGTGGCGTATCAAATTTTCGAGTAAAATTTTTAAGCTAAACGGCAATCGTGCCAATTGCGCTGGACTAGCGACTGAAGTTAAATCATAATACTGAAATGTACTGTTATTAACCGTTAACTGCTTGCGGTGTGTTTCAAGTCCCATATCATCCCCTAGGTGAAATTAAATTACTTTTACTTATCTATTCTATGCTAAAATGGGCTAAATTTATAGGGGTTTGCGAACAATTAATACACATTCAACGGGACTACGTTGTGTGGGTTGTTTGAATAAATTTAATCGCGCTTATCATCGCCTTGTCATCGCGCTTAATCTAGCAAGGATAACGCCTCAATAAATCTGGCTAATAGTTTATAGTAGTCTAGGAAAACAAACGCTGGGGAAACAAACGCTAGCCAAACAAGGCAAACAAGGCAAACACACAACAAAACATAATAAAAATTATAAAACACAAGTATAACCACAAATATAAACTACCATGCGTTTGATGCCTCATAAACAATCCAGCCTATTAGTCGAGCATTACAGCGAGCATTACAGCAAAAATCACAGCAAAAATCACAGCAAAAATCACAGCAAAAATCACAGCAAAAATCACCGCATCAGCGTTACCGCAAAAGACGACGGCAAATCACCTGCTGTGCGTGATATTAGGAAGTTCCGATGCATCGTTTAGCCCTTCGCCTAATTCATTGGTTGCCGTTTTTTCTATGGTTATCCAAAGTCACACCCAAAACCGCTAAACTCGATTTAACTGCTGCAATAACCAGTGCGATATTTGCCCTACCACAGGGACTCGCTTTTGCCTTGATTGCAGGGTTGCCCCCCGAATTTGGTCTATATGCCGCGATGATTGCGCCGCTGGTAACCGCGCTATTTGGCTGTTCTTGGCATACCGTCTCGGGACCAACCGTCCCCACATCCATTGTCATTATCAGCATACTAAGTGGCTTTGCTGTGCCAGCCAGCCCGCAGTTTATCGGCTTGGCTTTATTGTTAACGTTGCTCGCGGGTATTATTCAGTTTACATTGGGCGTATTTCGCTTGGGGCACTTGGTTAATTTTATCTCACACACCGTGATACTCGGGTTTTCTTCTGGCGCAGCGATTTTGATTATCGTGAGCCAATTAGGGACTTTTTTTGGTATTGATATTGCACGTCAAGACAACATTGCCATGACATTGCAATTGTTATTTCAACGCTTTCACCAAATCGATTTAGCGACCACCAGTTTATCCGTTACCACACTCGTTGTTGCATTACTGTGCGCCAAATACTACAAAAAACTCCCCAATTTATTAATTGCCATGGCCGCTGGCACGATTTTAGCGTTCATTATGACGGTGTTGTTTAACGTCGAACAAATCACGATGGTTGGCGCCTTACCCAGCGGATTACCGCAGATTACTATCCCAAATTTATCGTGGTTTCAGGCCAGTGAATTATTTGCCTCAGCGATTGCCTTGGCAACGTTAGGGCTGATACAGTCAGTCTCTATTGCCAAAACAGTCTCAAATAAGACGGGACAACCAATCAATGCCAACCAAGAATTTGTCGCACAGGGGTTGAGTAATATGGCGTGCAGCTTTACCAGTGGTTTTTTCTCATCCTGCTCGTTTACTCGAACAGGCGTTAACTACGCAGCTGGCGCGGTGACGCCACTGTCTAGTATTTTTGCCTCAGGATTTATTTTGTTAGTCTTGATTTTTGCAGCAGGTATCACCGCCTATTTACCGCTGGCAAGCATGTCAGCAATCATTATTATTGCAGGTTATAAATTGATTGATTTTGCCCATATCAAAAAAATCATCCAAACCAGCCACGCAGAGACGGCTATTTATGTTTTGACGCTACTGGCGACGTTATTCCTCAGTCTTGAATTTGCGATATACAGCGGTATGTTTTTAGCACTTATTCTGTACCTACAAAAAACCTCTCAACCCAAAGTGGTCAGCTTGACGGTTGATCAATATGATCCCTATCATCGCTTGATTGAGCTTCCCAGCACAGGCAGCGAGCACCCTAAGCTCGCCATTATTCGCGTTGACGGTTCGCTGTTTTTTGGCTCGATTGACCATATCTACCAAGTCATCAACCAATCTCAAGCGCAACAAGCCAGCTACATCTTGTTAATCGGAGACGGCGTTAATTTAATTGATATCTCAGGGGCAGAATTACTGCTAAGGCTAAAGCAATACACGCGCCGTAAAGGGGGCGATTTGTATTTATCTGGATTAACACCTGCGGTGCGAAAGTATTTGAGCAACAGTCCTTACTGGGATAAATTGGGCGGTCGCAGCAATATCTATAACTATCAAGCAGAGGCGATTAACCAGATTAATCAATTGCTTGATGCAAGCAATGCAGATGATGCCGACCCCGCTTCGGATAATACCGATAACGCCCAACCTGCAGAAACTGCAGAAAACGCAGAGAATAAAGAAAATGCCGCGCCAAGGACAACCGACACGACAACCGACACGACAACCGACAGTGTAGCCTCAGATGAGCCACTCAATCAAACATTGCCGCGCACAAAAGACCCAAAAAAAATCCTAGAATAACGCAAAATCACCACAAAATAACGACAAAATAATCACAAAAACTTATCGGAAACAAAGCATGCGTCAATCAGCCATCATATTCAAAAACAACCTACCCAACTTTAAAATTCTCAAAATCGAAACGGCAGATATTGAGGCGATTCAATCGGCACTAAAAGATAAAACTCGCCAAGCCCCTATGATGTTTGTTGGCATGCAAGTCGTCATTGATATTAGTTTTTTTGACGACCAAGCTAGTCTGCCAATTGATTTAGCACCAATTAAAGACAGTTTAATGCGAGTCGGCATCAACCCTATTGCCGTGATGACTGATAATACGCAGCATCGTCAGACAGGGTTAGATGCCAAACTCGGTGCACTGCCGATTATTGCCGCAGCAACAGATAAAATAACGATAGACAAAGCACAAGCAAACATCGTCAATAGCACCAGTCATTCAGCAGTTAACCAATCAGCAACTAACCAAGCACCAACTAACCAAGCACCAACTAACCAAGCACCAACTAACCAAGCAATTGATGAGCCCAAAAAAACCCACGCCGATACCGCACCATCAAATGGAATCGCAGTAAATGAAGTCGCAGCAAATGCATCATCAGAGGCGCTACAAAGTGCAACCGCCAGCACAACCGCTAGCACAACCGATAACAGAGAAAATCAAGTCATTAAACATCCAATTCGTTCGGGCCAACGCATTTATGCCAAAGGCGATTTAACCATTGTTGGCGCAGTCAGCCATGGCGCAGAGGTCATTGCCGATGGTAACATCCATGTTTATGGTGTCCTTCGCGGTCGTGCGATTGCGGGTGCCAGCGGCGATACATCAGCGCAAATATTCTGCCAAAAGATGGCCGCCGAGTTAGTTGCCATTGCAGGTAACTACAAACAGCTAGAAGCCATTGATGAGCAATATCTCAACCAGCCATTACAAATTGGTTTCGATGGAGAGACTATTAGTTTTCAAGTCTTGTAAGGCAATAGATCACGCTACGAGTCAGTAAAAGGAATATACCTAAATCACTTCAGTAGCGTTTTGCAAGATTTAAGGTTTGTCTCAGTTAGATTGGCCGTTCTAACCATTGCCTCCGTTTCAAACGGAATACGTGAATAATTGACTATCGAGGCATCTATCAAGTATTTTCTCAGCATATCCTCTAGCCCGAAACGTTGGTATTGAGCAACATGAACCAATTCATGGATATATATTTCATACGATTCTGCAAAAAATGGATGCAAGTAAATAACATTATCAAACGTTAGTCCACCGACAAAGCCACTCTCTACACCGAGTACGGTATGGTAAAACTCATACAAAGGATGCCCTTCATCAGGTATCGGAATATTTTTCGTTATAATGATATCAATATTTTCAGGATTGACAACACCAACGAGTTTGGCTCTTGATAGCATACAATTACTGAGTTTATTTTTTTCATCCAAAGCAAATTGATTTTTATGAGACTGTAAAAATGTAATCACTTCATCTAAGTGATTATCAACGTATTCTGTTACCGGCTTAGGTGGGTTTAGGATTTCCTTTCTTTCCTCGTTTGTTAGGCCAACTTTGACAAACGTGCAGGCGGATAAAAAAATCAAACACCCCATTAAAAAACTTCTAAGTAATAGCACCATATATATTCCCTTGTATGTAAAAATCATCTAAAATCAAACTAAAATCGGCCTATTGTAAGACGTTGCAACTTTATCGCATATTGCACCATATTATATTACAGCTCCAGCATTTTCTTCATGTCTTCTTTGGTGAAGTCAAAGCCTTCTTTTTCATAAAAGCCAAAAATCGTTTCAACGACTTCGTCTGCATCATCGATGATATGGAATAAATCGAGGTCTTCGGCAGAAATGGTGCCTTCTTGCAATAGCGTATTTTTAAACCAATCAATCAGCGGCGCCCAAAATTCACTGACCATCAAAATCACAGGGAATCGGCGGCATTTACCTGTTTGAATCAAGGTCAACACCTCAGCTAATTCATCCAGCGTACCAAACCCACCGGGCATGACAACATATGCCGATGCGTATTTCACAAACATGACTTTGCGCGAGAAAAAGTGACGGTAGTTTAGGGAAATGTCTTGATAAGGATTACCGCTTTGTTCATGGGGCAAAATAATATTGAGTCCGATTGACTGAGATTTGCCGCGATAAGCGCCTTTGTTGGCGGCTTCCATAATGCCTGGACCACCACCTGAGACAACAGAAAACCCCGATTCGGAGAGTTTATAAGCCAAATCTTCGGTGAGCTGGTAATAGGGATGGTCTTCTGGTGTTCTGGCCGAGCCAAAGATAGAAACAGACGGGCTAATGGTTGCCAGTTGCTCAAATCCTTCAACAAACTCCGCCATAATTTGAAAAATTTTCCACGACTCGCGATTGAGTAAGGTTTGGATTTGTTCTGGGTTAATACTGAGTTGATTCGCTTTATTCACAGGGCCTCCAGTGGCTGAGTAGTGGTTTTTGAAATGGGTTGATTGGCTCAAATCAACCACATTGAAAAAATAGGGCTTTATCCGCCCGAGCATTTAGCATAATATACCATACTACGTTTACCAAACTCAAAACCGCTAATTAAAACACCGAAAATATTATTTATGTCAGATAATCACTTGCTTATACTTGTAGACGGCTCAAGCTATTTATTCCGCGCTTTTCATGGGTTGCCCAAACTCACCTCCCGCAATGGCGAACCAACAGGCGCTATCAAAGGCGTTATCAGTATGATTCAAAAGCTATATGACGAATACCAGCCCAGTCATATCGGGATTGTATTTGATGCCCCTGGCAAAACCTTTCGCCATGAGATGTATGAGGCCTACAAGTCTCACCGCCCACCGATTGACGAAGACCTGCGCTGCCAAATCAAACCACTACTTAGCTTAATCGAGTCTATGGGCTATCCATTAATCCAAATTACGGGTGTCGAAGCCGATGATGTCATTGGCACACTCGCCAAACAAGCGGTAGAGTCCAATATGCAAGTCTTAATCTCCACAGGAGACAAAGACTTAGCACAGCTTATCGATGGTAATACGCGCTTGATTGACACCATGAAAATGAAAATAACGGATTATCAAAACGTCGCCGAACGCTTCAAAGTCGATGCGCTGCGTGCTGATCAAGTGGTGGATTTTTTAGCCCTAGTCGGCGATAGCGCTGATAATATTCCTGGCATCCCCAAAGTCGGCCCCAAAACAGCCGCTAAATGGCTGAGCGAGTATCACGATATTGCAGGGGTTATCGCCAACCAAGACCGTATCACGGGCAAAATCGGGGAAAATCTACGCCAACATATTGACCAACTGGCGCTATCTAAATCACTCACACAAATCAAACTTGATGTCCCGTTGCCTGATGTCGATATCGAAAAGCTCTCCATGAATGCCATCGATACCGAGGCATTTAGTGCATTGTGCAAACGCTTTGATTTAACCCAATTGCTAACCAAAGTACTGGGTAGCGAAGCCAACAACCAATACATCGACAATAGTGGAGATACGGATGCCAAGCCCATCGAGACGCACTATGAATTAGTCACCACACAGGCCGCATTTCAGGCGCTATCAAACACACTGATGCAATCGTTGCGATTTACTTTTGAGGTGCTGTCGACCAGTACTGCTATTACAGAGACCGAATTGATTGGTGTGAGTTTTTCAACCGAACTCGGCAAAGCCTATTACTTGCCACTACGAAAACCGTTAGCACCCGATACGCAAGATACCAATACGCAAGATACCGAGGGAAATACAACCAAGATACCCAGTGATAACCCGCCCGCCCTCGACATTTTACCGCTGGTCGATGTCTTGCCAACCCTAAAGGCCATTTTCGGCAATGCTGCACAAAAACTAACGTTTGATAGCAAAATGGCACGCCACACCCTCGCCCGCTATGGCATCAGTATAGAAAACCTAACCGATGATATTATGATTGCTGGCTACGTATTTAACTCAACCGCAAATAAACACCTGTTAGCCGATGCGGTTGAAAAACACTTGCAGTATAAACTCACTGACAGCGAAACCCTGTTAGGCAAAGGGGTCAAGGCTGTGTTGCTATCGCATATTGACCTAGACAAAGCGCGATTGTATACGTGTGAACGCGTTGATTTTATTAATCGACTCGCCAATTACCTACTGATGCGCGTCAACGCCATGCCAGGGTTAAACCGTGTCTATCATGACATTGAAATGCCGTTTATTCAAGCACTGCAACGCACTGAAGCAAATGGTATTTTAATCGATACGGCGTTGCTGTCGCAGCAAAGCCAAGCAATGCAAATTAAAATTGATGCCTTAGAAAAACGCGCTTACGAACTCGCAGATGAGACGTTTAACATCAACTCACCAAAGCAATTACAACAAATTTTATTTGATAAGCTGGGATTACCCGTGGTGAAAAAAACACCCAAAGGACAGCCTTCAACTGACGAATCCGTCTTACACGAACTGGCCAAAAACCACGAATTACCGCAAATTATTTTAGAAAACCGTGGATTAACTAAATTAAAAACCACCTATACCGACAAACTTCCTGAGGTCATTCAACCGGCCACGGGGCGCATTCACACCACCTACCATCAGGCGGTCACCAGCACAGGTCGGTTATCATCCGCTGAACCGAATTTGCAAAACATTCCAATTCGTAGCGCTGAAGGTCGCAAAATTCGCCAAGCCTTTATTGCCCCGCCAGGGTATTGCATTATGGCCAGTGATTATTCACAGATTGAGCTTAGGATTATGGCGCATCTATCCCAAGATAGTCGCCTGCTGGCGGCTTTTTCTCAAAACAAAGACATCCATACACAAACGGCGGCTGAGATTTTTGAATTACCAGAGGACGAAGTCAGTGCTGACGAACGCCGCAAAGCCAAAGCCATTAACTTTGGACTGATTTATGGTATGTCGGCGTTTGGACTCGCCAAACAAATCGATGTCAGTCGTAGTGAAGCGGGTCAGTATATTGAAAATTATTTTGACAAATACCCAGGCGTCAAAACCTACATGACACAAATTGCCGACTTTGCCCAGCAGCTAGGTTATGTCGAGACGATTTTTGGCAGGCGCCTTTATATCCCTGATATTACTTCTAAAAATGTGATACGCCGCAATGCCGCAGAACGCTTATCAATCAACGCCCCTATGCAAGGCAGCGCTGCCGATATTATTAAAATCGCCATGACACAAGTGCATCAACAAATTGCCGATAACAAAGGGATTCGCCTGATTATGCAAGTACATGATGAGCTGGTTTTTGAGGTAGAAGAAAGCCAAATTGACGCGGCAAAATCTTTAATTACCCAAACAATGGAAAATGCAGTGGCATTGTCTGTACCATTAGTGGTCGATACGGGGCTTGGGGCGAACTGGGATGAGGCGCATTAGGTAAAGGCGATTAGGCGATGACACAGGTTAATTTTTACATTCTCCCGCAACACGATTCCAATAGCCGTGAGGCGTTTATTTATCTCTTGGTCAACAAGGCACTGACGCAAGCGGGACGCATTCTGATTATCGCCGCCGATGCCACGCAAAGCAAGCGCCTAAGTCAACAGCTTTGGTGCAATCAACCTGAGCGTTTCATCGCCCATGAGATTATCCAACAAGCCGATGACATTCAACCGCCCTATCCTGCTGTTTGGCTGATGAGCGGTTTTGACCAAGCAATTTATACGCGGCTTGCCAGCAATAGCGAGGTCATTATCGATTTATCACACGATGGTGTCACGCTAGCATCCAAAAAAATCCTGCTGGTGACCAACCAAGACCCTGAAATTTTAGCCAATTCAAGGATGAAATACCAAGCCTACGTGGATAGTGGGATTACCCCAGCCGTGCATAAAATCGGTCAAACCAGCGACTAACTGGCATCATCTCGCATCACATCGCATCACATCGCGTCACTTTTCGTCACTTCGCGCCATCGAAATCGGTTATCCTCAGGATGGCTGAGCGGTTTGTCGTTTAGCGCGCCGATATAAATCCCAAATATAAAATGCCGAGCCCGCCACAATCAGCGAAAAAGCCATAACATGCCACCGAGTAAAGTCCTCACCGAGAAAAATAGTCGCATTAAATGATTGAATCAATGGGTTCAGATAAGACAAAAATCCCACCATAAACAGGCTGATTAATTTGGTGGCTTGCGACATTGAAAGCAACGCAATCGCAGTCGCTGCCCCCACGAGTATCAAAGCGCCTGCATAATTGGCTCCGCTCCAAAACCCGATATCGGCGGTTGACACGAATAACAACCAAATCACGGCAAAGGGGGCAAGGACAATATTTTCAAGCGCAACCCCCATGGTCGCACCATAGCCTGCATTGGATTTTAAAAGCCCATAAAGTCCAAACGTAAACGCAAGAAAAATCGCTATCCAAGGCAGTTTCCCCAGACCATAAGCCAAAATCCCAACAGCCAAAAGCGCCGCTGTCACTGCGATGCTTTGGGCAACATTTAATCGCTCGCCTTTAAAAATCGCACCAAATGCAACCGTGACAAGCGGAAAAATAAAATAGCCAATTCCCGCTTCAAGTGCATGACCTGTTTGTGATGCATAGACAAAGCCGAGCCAATTGAGCGAAATCAATACTGCCGCGATACACACGAATTTCATCACACGCACGTCTCGCATGAGACGCCATAGCTCAAACAGTCGTCTTTTCCAGAATAACCAAAGCAAAAGCGCAACCATTCCCCAAATGACGCGGTGCGCAACAATATCAAACGCAGGCATGGGTTTAAGGCTTGCAAATACCACATTGAGCGACCCCCAAATCACGCAAGCCAAAACCATGGCATAAATGCCTTTGGTTTGATCATTCATCAATTTGAACATTCATCAATCCCCTGCTGTTAAAAATTTTCGCGAAATTCGTTTAGAATAACGTTAACACAAGCATTAAAAATCACCTATCGGTTTGCTGATATTTAACCAGGCAACGCTAACTAGCGTACGCCCTTGATTTCTGTTAAGCGCATTAGGGGGTGGTTCGGCTAAAATTTATCGCCATGTCTATAAAACATAAGCCATTGAATGTTCGCTCTAAGTTAGACGCTAATTACTTTACCTTTTTTCTACCGTGTTAAAAAACAATAATTCTGCATAGGATTCATCGTCTGCTAAACGATAAACGATTTGATAATCGCACTGAGAATCCATCCCAAGTATCTTTAAATATTTAATATGCTGAACCAATAAGCACATATTTAATAATTTATAAAATGGCACGTTACTGTATCCCTCATACAAATGTGGAAAAATATGTTTTTTAAGCTTTTTAATGTCTTTTTTTTGTTTAAAGATCAACTTATAAGACTCCCCATCAAGGGCATATTTACCTGCTGTGCGGATACTTTCACAGTCACGCATAGTGATTTTATATTCGATCTCTTTCATTAATTTGTCATCAGTATTAGTTAGTTGTTATTAGCGGTCACCCTTTGATTCAACAGCAACACAAAGGACGAAGGCGATAGCGTACAACCAGTCACACACCTAGCCGAAAAGACAAAGGCAAATTTTTACAGGCTATAAGCCATAAAACAAAGGCAGAATAAACTCTTTCAAAACAAAAGATGAAATCCATGTAATAATCCATGCGTATAGGATTAAAATAACACCAAGTATTATCATATTCTTTTTATTATAAGCTGTATCAGCCTTACAATTTTTATTTGTGCATACAAGATGAGAGACAAATCCAATAAGAGCATAACCCAAAAAAAGCATCAGCAGATTAGTGGTTAAAGTTTGTAATAATAAATTCAAACCCTTAAAACGAAAATAGACCTGCATTCCCATCATAGCAACATGTATTGGCACAATAAATAAAAAGGTCGCAAGTAAAAACTCTTTACTTTTTATTATGTTGATATTATTAGCGATCAATTTAACTGAGTTAAAATCTACTTTATACATTTCATTCACATATTCGTTATAGCTGGGATGCCGACATTAAAAAATTCGCTTTTTTTAAGCTTTTTAGTAGTCAGTTTTTGTAGGCTATCGTGCTATATCAACGCTGTTTTCGACGAATTTTATTTTCGGTGCCGTTCATCAAATTAATGATATTTTGCCGATGTCGGATAAACATTATCCCCGTCATAATAACAAAAAGTGTCAATACCGCATTAGTGTAGCCTAACCACCAAGCGCTTAACAATACCGCCAATGCACCAACGAGTGAGGCGACAGAGACATAGCCCAGCGTAAAGGTTAGTAGCAGCCAAGTCAATCCAAACACGACCAAAGACAACGGTTGCAGCAGCGTAATAATACCGACGTAGGTTGCCACGCCTTTGCCACCTTTAAAGCCAAAATACAGCGGGTACAAGTGCCCGATAAACGCACCCAAAGCTGCCGCCACAATAACCCATTGATTATCAGTTAGTAATCGTGCTAATAGAATAACAATAACGCCTTTTAAGCAATCGCCTGCAAAGGTTAATAGCCCTGCTTTTTTACCGCCTAGACGCATCACATTGGTTGCGCCTGGGTTTTTAGAGCCTTGTTGACGGGGGTCGGGTAGTTTTAGCAAACGGCAAACAACGATGGCACAAGAAATTGAGCCAAACAAATAGCCAGCAAAAAGTCCTGTCAGGATAAAGAATAAGAAAACCGCTAAATCAATCACACCGATTCAAAATGTTTCAAAGGTGTGTCATAATAACGCAATCTTAGCGTTTTTTGTAGAAAAACATGACCGACATTATTTTTATCGACAATATCCCCACCCAATCGGTGATTGGCATTCACGATTTTGAAAAGGCGGCACCACAAAAACTCATTATCAGCGTACAGCTAGAGACTTGCATCCGCGCCGCCGCCGCCAGCGATAGCATAAAAGACGCATTAGACTACGATGCCATTAGCCGCTTTATCGATACGTTTGCAAGACGCACTAACGTGCAACTACTCGAAAGCTTTGCCGAGCGCCTAGTGGCTGAATTATTCGCTAATTTCGCGCTGACAGGCGTCCATTTACGCATACAAAAGCCTGGCGCTATCACTTTGACTCAACAAGTCGGCGTCGCTATTTATCGCAAGGCCAATTAAGTGTAATTAAATCTATGCATTGCAAAACAAGTATCAGCTAACACCACAACCAAGTTTTAACGTATTGATGAAATTATCTCGTACTCTCATTACGCTACTGGCGTTAACGAGCCTACAAATAGGTTGCCAACGCTTATACCCTGCACAAAAAGGCTATAGCGAAGTGCATGAAACTCACGCAAACCAAACAGCTTGGCGTATCATGGGCGGTGACGCCTTATCGCAATTCAATGCAGCGCTGTCTAAATCAAAACAGCCCGCCACAGCAAAAGCTATCATGCAACTATACACCCCAACAGAGACAGAGGGGCAATCAGCTAATCAGATAACGGAAAAACGCATCGATGCAAACACGACTGCGATTGAATTATTCGAAAATGAATTATTAGATGATTCGCTCAAAGCACGAAAGGTAAAAATAACCCTATCTCAGCACGCAGGGCAACTACACGCGACAAGCATCCAAGAGACCTACCAATGCTATCGAAACAACACGCCTAATCGCTGGGTAAGTATTTTGTGCCCATAGCCTTAGACAACTAGGCAACTAAAATCAACTGAAGCCAACTGAAATCAGCAAAAATTCGTAGTCAAAGGCTTGTGATGCATACCCAGTCTATGGTTTTCCAGCGACTACGCTACCAATCCACGCCTGGTCGTGCCTTAATCCCTGCTCGAAAGGCATGTTTCACATCATCAATCACAGAGACCGTATCAGCGATTTCCTTTAATTCGGGTTTGGCGCCACGCCCAGTAATAATGACCGTTTGCATTTTTGGGCGCTGTCTTAACGCAGTTAAAAACGGCTCGATGGGCAAGTAGTCATACTTAAACATATAGGTGATTTCATCGAGCACGACCAAGTCGACTGATTCGTCTTGTAAAAATTTTTCGGTTTGGGCGTAGGCTTTTTTTGCCGTTGCAATGTCGCTATCGCGGTCTTGGGTATTCCAAGTAAACCCATCACCAATGGCATGGTATTCACAATTAGGCTGCTGCGAAAAAAACAAAAACTCGCCTGTCGTAAACTCCCCTTTCAAAAACTGCACGACACCAACTTTGTGTCCGTGCCCTAATGCTCTCGCTGCCGAACCAAACCCTGAACTGGATTTTCCTTTGCCATTACCTGTCATCAAAATAATAATGCCTTGCTCCTTATCAGCAGCGGCAATACTCGCATCAACCACGGATTTGAGTTTTTGCATTTTGGTTTTGTGCTTGTCGCTTTTTCCTGTCGTTTCGTTCGGTTGCGACGTCTCAATGGAATTTTCGTTATTTGTGCTCATTAAATTTCCTGTGGGTTTATCTGTGGGGTTATCAATGTTGAATCAAACTGCAGCACTGCCTTGTCATCAATTGCCATTTAGCTTATCGTTTCTGAGTTAACTGGGTTCTCGGCGACGGCGACGGCGACGATTGCCGCTGTCTCCACCGCGACTATCACTATCTCCTGCAGACGCTGAAGGTCGATCTTTATTTGCTACTGGTAAATCAACGATTTTGGCTAACGCAGGGAACGCATCGCTTTTATTCGGTAATGCCATTGCATCGATAAAATAAACTTGGAATTTTTCTTCGATGGCTGTTTCAATTTTATAGATTTTACGCACCGCCGTTTCAATATCCTCGCGCGCCTCTGTGCTAAGCAACGCCTTAATCGCGCCATCGCCAGCCGCATTACCGATGGATTTAACACGATCTAATTGGCAGTCGGGAATAATCCCTAGTACCATCGCGTGCTTGGTGTCAATGTGCGTACCAAAAGCGCCCGCCAAAAAGATATCGTCCAATTGCGTAATGCCCGCCTTGTCCATTAATAGCTTAATACCTGCATACAACGCGGCCTTTGCCAACTGAATTTGGCGTACATCGTTTTGACTTACGCTAATCACTCGTGTTTCATCCGCATACAGTTTGTAAGCGTACGTTCTGCCTTGGGCAAAAACGCGGTCAGTTTTTTCTGCGAGGTTTGCGTCAAAAACGCCATCTTCGTTAATAATTTCAGCCAAAAATAACGCACTCATGACCTCGATAATGCCCGATCCGCAAATGCCCGTAATTTGAATATCGGCGGTGGCGGCGGCAAACGCTGGGTCGTCTGACCATAAGTCACAGCCGATAATTTTAAATCGTGGGGCTAAGGTTGCTTTGTCAATGTCAACTCGCTCAATTGCGCCAACCGCTGCGCGCTGACCACAGCTAATTTGCGCCCCCTCAAAAGCAGGGCCTGTCGGCGATGAACACGCATAAACTCTGCTGTCATTCGCTAAAATAATCTCTGCGTTCGTCCCAATATCCACAATCAAGGTCCAACCCGCGTATTGCACGGGATTGACCGATAACAGCGCCGATGCCGCGTCGGCGCCAACATGGCCTGCGATACAGGGTAAAATATAGGCCATCGCATGGTCATTGACATCAATTCCTAATGCGTTGGTTGGCACATATAACGACTCGTTGGTTGCCAAATCAAAAGGCGACTGTCCGAGCGGCACGGGATCAATATTCAATAAAATATGGTGCATAATAGGATTGGCAACAAAGACACACTCTAATACGCGCGCGCGCTCAATACCCGCTTCATCAATTAGCGCTGTAATAATCTCGGTCACTGTCTGGGTGACGGCTTGGTTCATTGCACCCAGCCCTTCGGGGTTCATCATGACATACGAAACCCGTGCCATAACATCCTCTCCAAAACGAATTTGCGGATTCATTTTACCACTAGATGCAAGGACTTTCCCCGACTGTAAATCCAGTAGATGCGCGGCCACCGTTGTCGAACCGACATCAAAAGCAACCCCATATAGCGAATCATTATCGATGCGCCCATCAAAGACAGCAACGATTTCATTATCACGAACGGCGACAGCGATGTGTCGCTTTGACTGGGTTAGTTGTGCGTGTATTTTTTGCAGTACAGCAAAGCTGACCGTTAAATCCGTTAACCCATATTCAAACCACAGGGCTTTTTTGACCAATTGGATATCGCCATCTTGATCGTGCATATTTGGTTCGGCGACGTCGATTCGATACAGCTGGATTTTGGGAACAATGGCAAGCCCCGAAACATTAGTGGTTTTGCGGACCATTTGTTGTTGGGCTTGTGAAAAACTGGGGACATCAATCACCAAATCACCCCTGACTTTGGTGCAACACGCCAGTCGACAGTTAGGTCTGAGGTAGCCTGTCTGTTGGTGCGATTTCTCTGCCCGCGTAAAATGACTCACATGGTCAAGGGTTGAGTGGATACCATACTTGGAAAATTCGCCTTCTGAAATTTGAATTTGGCATTTTCCACATTGACCATTACCCCCACAAGTTGACTCAATCGCAACACCTAACTGACGTGCCGCTTCTAACAAGTCAGTGTCGGTTGCGATTTCACCTTTTAAACCCGATGGGCTGAATGCGACTTTATGTGCCATGAATGCTCTATAATTAATAAAATAATGGATAAATACAAGGGCTTTGGGATTATTTCAGATTATCTGTACGCCATCTATAGACAATCTGTTAACCAACTATCCTCGGCGGCGGCGGCGTTCGCCACGCCCGCCTCTAGCACCTGCATCGGCACCTTCTGGCGCTGGCTCACGGTAATTGCTAATCCAGCTACGACAATCTGGGTCAACTGCGTTCATTACGTCAGCGCCACGAACGGCAACCACGTCTTCGCTATGCAGCGGATTCATAATTGCAGATGTCATTCCATAGCTTGCCGCAGTCGTCAAAAATGCGGCATTAATGGCACGACGGTGTGGTAATCCAAATGAAATATTTGATGCACCGCAAGTGGTATTGACTTTGAAGTCTTCTTTGAGCACTTTGAGCATGGCAAAGACTTGTCTGCCTGCTGTCGCAATCGCAGAAATCGGCATGACAAGCGGGTCAACGACAATACGGTCATGCGAAATACCATGATCGGCCGCCCGTTCAATAATGCGTTTGGCAACTTTTAAACGCTCGTTAGGATCTTGTGAAATACCTGTCTCGTCATTTGAAATGGCCACCACCGACGCATCATATTTTTTCACTAGTGGCAAGACACGTTCCAATGACTCATCTTCACCTGTCACCGAGTTCACCAAAGCACGACCTTGGTAAACCGACAGCCCAGCCTCCAATGCATCGATAATCGACGAATCAATGGCAAGCGGCACATCTGTCACTGCTTGCACGCGACGAATGGCTTCGGCTAGAATTCTTGGTTCGTCGGCAAGCGGTATACCCGCGTTGACATCTAGCATATGCGCACCCGCAGCAACTTGCGCCAAAGCATCGGCTTCTACACGACTGTAATCCCCGTTTTTCATTTCTTCGGCTAACATTTTTCGTCCTGTTGGGTTGATACGTTCGCCAATGATACAAAAAGGCTTATCGAACCCAATAATGACTTCCTTTGAAGCCGAGGTAATGATGGTATGTGTCATGTTTACTCCTGCCGCCGACGCGGTAATGTCATATTAATGTAATAAATGCTAAATAATGCTAATAAAAAACTAAATCAAATTAACTTATATCCAGTAACTGTTTCGTACGCTGCGTCTGAGTACTACGTATAAATACGCTGTACAAACGCTACGTATGGGTGCTAAGTATGGGCGCCACGCTGGACCGCCACGTTGGAATTTTTACTATTCATTCGTTGTTGTAACCGCTATTTTGAATCATTGCGGATAAGATTTCTTGTGTGAATTCGCTTTCTAGTTGCTCAACTTTCGCAACAACCGCCGCCTGCATATCACCATCTGGGATATCGATGACTTCATTATGCCAATCGTTTAGATAAGCATCAGTATCCGCTGCACCGCCAACCATCGCTGCGGTATCCACCGCCTCCATAAAACGAGCAGACAGCATGGCTTTTTCGACTTCTTTTCGCGATTTTTTTATCATGACCTGTGTTGGTATATCACGCCACTTAATAATCGTTAGTTTCATTGGTTATCTCCTATTTCGTCGTTTTATCGTTTTACCTTGCTGTTATTGCGTTAACCTATCAAGCGCTAACCTATTAATCAAACACCACAACACAGGTTGACTGCGACTAAGTTAGACTTTATTTTTGCTTTATCATTTATTGTTTTATCATTTTTTAGGCTGTGCCACGTTTACGTTAACATGTGCTGGTTTGTTAATATGCCAATGCACTAACTGCGTATCAAGCTGCCCATAGCCGGTGATTTTTTCTTCGTACGCTAACCCGAGCTGTTGTGCGGCGTGTTTGGCTTGTTCACGGTAATGCTTGTTTGGATTTTGAATCAAGTACAAGACCCGATGATAATGCCCAAACAGCATGTCGCGTAATTCTGGGGTTTGAGCAATACCTAACTCTTGCATAACCAATCGATCAAAGTGACGTGCTAAAAAATCGGTCAAATAAAACGTCCCCAAATCAGACACGTCATCGCTAATACTTGCAAAGGTGTCTGGCGAAAAAAATTCGTAGCAGTGCGCGCCTGGCAAGCGCTCAATACCATACTTATCTAGCATCGCATCCAATCGTCCGCCTGTGCCGCAGTCTGCATAGGCGACATAAATCGACTGATAGTGCGTCAAATTCTCAACGATGAGTTTTTCTACGCTAGACGGAATGCGCTCAGGGTAATTGTGTAGATTGGCGTTTAGGCATTTGACGTCAAAATGGAGCGGTTGTTGGCGTTTGATTGCTTCAATTTCGTGCGCCAACGCCCCACAAGCAATAACCAGTGAATGATTGGCATATGGATTGGCATAGGGCAATGTGGCCGGCGGTTTAGTGATGTGTTCCATCAGTTTTCACCGCCTCAATAGCCAGTTTTCGTTACGATTTTTGGATGAGTTAGGCTGCTGCACGGCGCTTAAGCACCAAGTCTTTGGCGACATCAACCGCTACCGCCGCATCACGACAATACGCGCACGCGCCAATCGCCTCACCAAACTCTTCGTTTAGTGGCGCACCACCGACCAACACGATATAATCATCACGGATACCCTGCTCTTTCATCGTATCAATAACGACTTTCATATAAGGCATCGTTGTAGTCAACAAAGCAGACATACCCAAAATATCAGGCTTATGCGCTTCGATGGCTTCTAAGTATTTTTCAACGGGCACGTTAATACCAATATCAATCACCTCAAAACCAGCGCCCTCTAACATCATAGAGACGAGGTTTTTGCCGATATCATGAATATCCCCTTTGACCGTGCCAATGACGATTTTACCAATGGTTTCTGCACCAGTCTCAGCCAGTAGTGGACGTAAGATTTCCATGCCGCCTTTCATCGCGTTGGCGGCTTTTAGCACCTCAGGCACGAATAAAATCCCGTCACGAAAATCAATACCTACGATATTCATCCCGCCGACTAATGCTTCGTTTAGGACTTTATCAGGCGACCAGCCGCGCTTTAATAAAATTTCGGTTCCTTCAACGACTTCTTCGCGTAACCCGTCATAAAGGTCATCGAACATTTGCTCAACAAGCTCATCATCAGGTAGGTCGTCTAGGATAATATCTTCGTATTCTTCTGACATAATTTTATTCTCTCAGGTTATGTTGTTCATCTAATTGCTAAGGTTACCGAAATATGACAAAAACAATAGCATTTTTACGACTGCCATTAATGTGAATGCGACAATTTCGGTTTATTTACGCTATTGTGTTACTGTATTGTTGCTAACTTAGGTTTTTAATTTTTTATATTTAATCCGAACCGGCTGATTGGCGTCGATTCCTAGGCGTTTTTTCCTATCTTCTTCGTAGTCGGAATACCCGCCTTCAAACCAAACCGTTTTTGAATCACCCTCAAACGCCAAAATGTGTGTCGCAACACGATCTAAAAACCACCGATCGTGCGAGATGACCACAACACAGCCAGGATAGATTAGCAAGGCTTCTTCGAGTGCGCGCAAGGTTTCGACGTCTAAATCATTGGTTGGCTCATCAAGCAGCAATACATTACCGCCTGATTTTAACAACTGCGCCAGGTGTAGTCGATTGCGTTCACCGCCTGATAAATCTTTGACGCGTTTTTGCTGGTCGCTGCCTTTAAAGTTAAAGCGACTAATGTAGGCTCTTGAATTAATCTGCACATTGCCAACTTGAATATTATCTAGTCCATCGGAAATGCATTCCCACACGGTTTTTGTGTCGTCTAAGCTGTCTCTGGATTGGTTGACATAGGCAAACTGAACCGTCTCTCCAATATCCATCGTGCCAGCATCAGGCTGCGCTGCACCAACCATTAAATTAAATAACGTGGACTTACCCGCGCCATTTGGACCAATAATCCCAACAATTCCCCCTGGCGGCAAATTAAAGGACAAATCCTCATACAATATTTTATCGCCAAAGGCTTTTTGCAATCCGTCAGCCAAGACGACTTTGTTTCCTAAGCGCGGGCCGGGCGGAATGTAAAGATCCTGCGTTTCGTTACGCTTTTGAAAGGTTTGGCTCGATAATTCGTCAAATTTTGCCAGTCGCGCTTTGCTTTTGGCGCGTCGCCCTTTGGGGTTTTGTCTGACCCATTCTAGCTCTTGGGCGATGGTTTTTTGTAAATTGCTTTGTTGTTTTTCTTCGGTCGCCAAGCGTTTTTCTTTTTGCGCCAACCAAGAACTGTAATTACCTTCCCAAGGGATTCCTTGCCCACGGTCTAATTCTAAAATCCATCCGGCGACGTTATCCAAAAAATAACGATCGTGCGTGACCGCAACGACTGTGCCGCTGTAATCATGCAAAAACCGTTCTAACCAAGCCACTGACTCCGCATCCAAATGGTTCGTTGGCTCATCGAGCAGTAACATTTCAGGTTTAGATAACAACAGACGACAAAGCGCAACACGCCGTCTTTCTCCACCGGATAAATTGGCTGCTTTTGCATCCCATGCTGGTAAACGTAGGGCGTCCGCAGCAATATCAAGGTTGCGCTCTAGGTTATGCGAATCGGTGGCACTGAGTAAATTCTCTAATTCGGCTTGGCGTGCGGCGAGCGCATCAAAATCCGCATCTGGCTCAGCGTATGCCGCATAGACAGCATCAAGCTCAGCTTGGGCCGCTTTTAACTCTGCCACTGCTTCTTCGACGATTTCACGCACGGTTTTATCAGGGTCTAACTCGGGCTCCTGCGGCAAATAACCGATATTTAGCCCTGGTTGGGGTCGCGCTTCTCCAACAATATCGGTATCAATCCCTGCCATAATCCGCAATAAGGTCGATTTACCCGCCCCGTTAAGCCCTAGCACACCAATTTTCGCACCCGGGAAAAACGATAAATAAATGTCTTTTAAGATATGTTTGCCAGGCGGCACCACTTTACCAACGCCTTGCATGGTATAAACATATTGCGCCATAATCACCCCATCGTTAGTTGCTTTATTTTAATTGCTTTATTTGCATTGTTTCATGGTAATTCACCACGTACTTACGCATCCGTGATGTTTCATTTACGTGGTATTTTATTAACTCCACTGCGTTTTGCCTAGTCATTTCACACAGAAATCGTTATTTTTATGCTTTATGACAGACAACGGTCGTTGCCATGTGCTGTAACACTAACCAACCATTGCCTTTTTCTTGACCTTTATTCATTCTATCTAGTCGCGAAAGCTGTTGTAACAACGCACATACCGTGGCGCTTGAAAATCGCTGTAGCGCCTGTTGGTACAATTTTTGTCGCGTCGCCCAAATGCGGTAATGCTGACACGCCTTGGCAAAAGACAAATTCGTTCGTAATAATTGCTCTATCAGCTCAAATTCTCGGTATAGCGTCGCTACAATCAACACCAGCGAGACATTTTCTGTCTTTAATTTTTCAACGATGTTGATTGCAGTTGGCTGGCGCATAAAGAGCGCATAAACGAGGTCGTTAACATTAAAAATCGGATGCGCCGAAAATAAGTCGTCTATGATAGTTTCAGTCAGCGGATGGTTATATTCCCCGTGGCTTAGTTGGCTTAGCATTTGTGCGGTTAATAAAATATTGCCTTGTGAAAAATTCACGATTTTACGAACGGCATCACTGGTTAGTGTCAACCCAACGAGTTTTGCTCGGCGATTAATCCAATTGGGCAAATCAGTCGCATAAACCGCTTGACTAACTACCGTCTCACAACCCCCTGCGAGGGATTTGAACCAAGCCGTCTTGAGTGTATTGCTATCTATTTCACCCGCCTGAATGATTAGTATTTGGCGTTGCGGTGTATCTTGTAGGCGCTGTGCCAAGTCGATTAATCCCTCACCGATGGCTTTGGTCGGTTTGGTTGTTTCTAATCGAATTTCAATTATCTTTAAAGGGTCAAATAATCCTGGGCTTTGCAGACTATCGCGAATAGGCGCGAGTTTGCCACGCGCATCAATATAAAAAATCTCGCGATGGGTGTAGCCTTGGGATTTGGCATTATTCACAAGTAGCTGGGCGCTTTCGTCACTCAAAAACGCGGATTTCCCATAAAATAAATAACGGGGCTTTAGTTCATATTGCTTCGCGTGATTAACGCATTCGATTAATTGTGTATTAAAAACTTGGCTATCTGGCATCGCGTTTTAACCACCTAATCGTTACTAATGCCAAGCGGTGAGATTTTTTCGTCATTCGTGCCCTGCCCGCCTGCTATGGACTGTGTCTGATTGAGCTGCGCCTGATTGAGCGGCATCTGATTAAGCTGCGTTATCAATTGAGTTAACGCAATCGCGCGATGGCTATATTGATTTTTTTCGGCCGTCGTCAGTGTTGCCGCCGAGCGTTTGAGCGCTGGCAAATAAAACAAAGGGTCATACCCAAACCCATGATGACCGCTGGGGGCCGTCAAGATCTCGCCCTGCCACTGCCCACTCGCGATAAGCGGCAGCGGGTGTTCATGATGCCAGCACAATGCCAATACACAGACAAACTGCGCTCGCCGATTTGATTGGTGCTGCATGGCTTGTAATAGCTTTTCATTATTTTGACTGTCGCTTTTAGGCTCGCCTGCATAACGCGCGGAATGAACACCTGGTGCCCCGTGCAGCGCATCAACCACTAGCCCAGAGTCATCGGCCAGCGCGGGCAATCCTGTCAACGCGCTGGCATGTTTTGCCTTAATCAACGCATTTTCAATAAACGTTGTACCCGTTTCTTCGGCTGCGGCCACGCCTAAATCCGCTTGTGCAATGACCTGAATCGACAGCGGGCTAAGTAATGCGGTTAATTCATGTAGTTTGCCTGCGTTATCTGAGGCAAGGACTAATTGATTAAAGCTAGCCTGGGTAACTTGGGCAGCCTGAGTAGCCTGAGAAGTGTGGGTAGTTTGCATCAAGCCAATCCTAACACATTGCGTTGTGCGACCAAAATCTGACCAATACCACTTTCGGCTAACGCCAACATGGCATTGAGCTGCTCACGTGAAAAGTCTCGGTCTTCGGCTGTCCCTTGTATTTCGATGAATTTTTTGTGCTCGTTCATAATCACATTCATGTCGGTTTCGGCACAACTGTCTTCGGCATAATCTAAGTCTAGCACAGGTAACCCTTGATAAACCCCGACTGAGATAGCCGCCACCTGACCAAGCAATGGATTTTTTTCTATTTTTTTATTCGCGATTAATACTTTGATGCAATCAGCCAAGGCGACAAACCCACCGTTGATGGCGGCTGTTCGTGTTCCGCCATCGGCTTGGATGACATCACAGTCTATGGTGATACTTCGCTCGCCCAGTAGCGACAAGTCAACCACGGACCGCAAAGAACGGGCAATCAATCGTTGTATCTCCATGGTTCGTCCTGTTTGCTTGCCTTTGGCGGCTTCACGAATATTTCGGGTATTGGTGGCACGTGGTAGCATACCGTATTCAGCTGTCACCCAACCTTGTTTTTTCCCTTTTAAAAAAGGTGGAACGCGCTCTTCGACCGAGGCAGTACAAATCACCTTTGTCTGCCCAAACTCAACCAGCACAGAACCCTCAGCATGCATCGTGTACTGGCGGGTAAACTGAATGCGACGTAATTCATCCGCTTGTCTGTGGCTGGGGCGCTGCGTATTTTGCAGATTGCCCGTTACAGGTGCCGTTACAGATGCCCCTACAGAGGCTATACTCGCCGTATTATTTGGGGCATTTTCTAATAGACTATCAGTGGTGTTTTGACTGGTAGGTTGGTTTGATTGCATGGCACCTCCACGTGCTATCGTATACGATTATTCGCAGTACACATTGATTTATTTTTTGGCTTGTTTTTTGTGTTATCTATTGTATCAGAGATGAGGCGGCCTTGTCTTTTAGAATTAGCGCTGTCTGTGTACGAGGCAAAAACAAACCCCATCAAACGCGGCATTTTGTGGTATGCTTTAGCGCAAAATTAGGTGATTACATCAATCTATTATTCAACAAAATTAATCGCCAAAAATAACCAACTAAACTAACTAAAAGAGCCCAATTAAATAAGCCTAATTGAGCAAACCGAATTGAGCAAACCTACTTTTGACCACAAAACCGACGACAACATCATGAAAACTTACAGTATGACGGGATTTTCCCGTAGCCAACGTGACAACGACCAAGCCCAGTGTATCATTGAATTAAAGTCAGTTAACAGCCGATATATTGACCTTCATTTTCGTCTGCCCGATTGTATCAAATCTTTTGAGATGGATATTCGCAAGCAAATCACCCAAGCGCTCAACCGTGGTAAAATCGAGTGTTCCGTTCAGTGGATAACACAAAATCAAACCAACTTTACGGTTGACCAAACCGCCGTTAATCATATTATCGAAACAACACAGCCGTTAGTTAACCGCTACAATTTAGCCCCATTAAGCATGGCGGAATTACTCGGTCTACCCAATGTCTTGACACGGCAGCCGATTGACAACGAAATGATTGCTTCGTTGCTGATGCCCGCCTTATCAGAGGCTATCACGGCGCTAATGGCACAGCGCCAGCAAGAAGGCACACAACTCGTTCAACACATTGAATCTCGCCTTATTCGCATTGACCACCACATTGACGCATTGATTGAGAACGCCCACCTAGCCAGCACAGCGCGCAGTGAATTACTGCGCCAAAAACTAACTGAACTTATGCAAAAACAAGCCAACATTCCCCTTGACGAAAGTCGGTTTGAGCAAGAACTTATCTATTATTTACAGAAAATGGATATCACCGAAGAAATCGATCGCCTGCGTAGCCATATCCAATCAACCAAAACACTGCTTAACACCGCAGAACCCAAAGGGCGAAAACTGGATTTTCTTATCCAAGAGATGAATCGAGAAGCCAACACCATCGGCGCAAAATCTCAGCACGTCGAGTTAAGCACGCATGTTATCGAATTAAAAGTACTACTTGAACAAATTCGGGAACAGGTGCAAAATATCGAATAGAAATAGAAATGGAGATAGGAGCAAGCATCGCTAAACGGGCTAATTAACCTGTAAGTAGCCATTGACCTAAAGCCGCATCCATCCATATTAAAACCACAGTTAAAACCATATTAAAACCGCGACTATCAATATGAATATGCCAAATCACTCACGACCGCCAAAGCAACTCAATGCGCTATCGACGGGACAATTATGGGTCGTTGCTGCGCCCAGTGGCGGCGGAAAAACCTCACTAGTGGAGGCAGCGATAAACAAACTGCCCCATCTTGTCCGTTCCATCTCATTCACCACCCGCCCTCAACGCCCTGGCGAGTTAGATGGTGTTGATTATCGATTTGTTGACTTAATGACCTTTCAACACTTAATTGATAGTGGCGATATGCTCGAATATGAACAAGTCTTTGATAACTACTACGGCACCAGTTCAAGTTTCATCAATACACATTTAGATAACGGCAATGATGTCATACTGACTATTGATTGGCAAGGCGCACGCCAAATACGGCAAAAACGCCCGCACTCGAAAAGTATTTTTATTTTACCCCCCGATATTGCCGCACTAGAAAAGCGACTCAGTAACCGAGGGCAAGACAACCACCAAATCATCACAAAGCGCATGGCACAAGCACCCGAGCAAATCACCCATCATGTAGAATTCGATTACTTGGTGATTAATGACTACTTTGATAATGCACTGCAAGACATCATCACCATTATCCGTGCCAACCGCCTTAGCCAACCACGACAAGCCCAACAACATACCGAATTAATTGATAAACTACTGTCTATTTAACGACAAACCCTCTCAATTCATGGAGCAAAATTATTGTCGCAAATTAAAATCAAACGATTGGAAATACACAGCTAATGGTTATCGTAGTTACCAAGGTAATATTTATCGGGTGCTATTATTAGCAGAATGAATAATATAAAGAACTGGTGTACATAATGAAAAATTTTATTAAACTGTTGCTTATAGTCGCTATCTATATAAATCTGGTCATTTACTTTGATATAGTAATAAAGGGCATATTGATATTCTTTATCATTCTTTGCTTATTAGCCTTTTATTACTATGGAAGAAATATTTATTTTTTTTATTTCATTGAGAAATCCCTAGAAATAACAAAAGGAAAAGCATCAACTCTTTCTTGGGATACTAAGTTTGTTAACCTGCACAAGCATACGGGAAAAATTTTAATACCGACGCTTCAGTATACCTATTCTATTAACAACCATAGGTATACTAACGACAAATTTTCTCCTGAGAAAATAGGTATTGGTAAGTTAAACGACAGTATCATCTTCTTAGAGCCAATAATTTCTAATGACTTAATAGCACCTGCTGACCCAAATGACTATGAATTAGATCATATACACAGATTATTCGATGTTAACGAGATTGAATCACTAGCTGGTCAACAGATAGATGTCTATTATTACCCTAAAAACCCTAATATTGCCTATCTTTACCCTTGGCTATATAGGAAGTGGTATAAAATTCGTTGTTGGATTCTTGCGACTCTATCGCTATTTGCATTAATTTCTATGCTTGCCATGACATATATATTATGGGACTATCAGCTACCTTAATAACTAAACATAATGCAGCAAAGTATGACACTACACGATTTTGTTGGTCCAATTGGCTCTGATGGCTCAACGGTTACAGAGCGCCGTTACCAAGGAAATAACTTTGTTATAAGCTATAGGGTAGTTCAGAATTAGCATTTTCCCCCACCGTCAGGCTAGTTGCAGCATGTAAATTTACGGGGGCGGCAGAGGATTTAAACGATGCCAAAATTTTCACCTGAACGAAAAGAAGCGATTTTAGTAAAGTTATTAAGCCCTGATTTAATTTCAATCGCAGATTTAGCTAGAAAAGAAGGCATCAGCGATAAAACGTTGTATGCTTGGAGAGATCAAGCGAAAAAATCGGGAGCATTTATGCCAAATAAAAACCACTCAGCCCACTTCAATCGTCAAACTAAATTGACCGTTGTGCTTGAAACACAAGCCATGAATGCGCATGAATTATCCGCGTATTGTCGAGAAAAAGGGTTATATCCCAAACAAGTCAATGAGTGGCGAGACGCCTGTTTGCACGCGATGGAAAAAGACGTGGTTGACCCAAAGGTGGTACGCGCACAAGTGCGCGATTTACAGCAAAACAAAAAGGCGCTTGAACGAGAATTACGTCGTAAAAACAAGGACTTGGCGGAGGCGGCGGCTTTAAGGCGGTTGGACGTTGATCGACGAATACCGTCTTTGAATCAACGGGTTTCCAACGACGATAGGTCGTGCTGGCAATGCCCATCATTTGTAGTAGTCAACACTTAATCTGACAAAATGATACTGTCCGTCAAATTAAGTGTTGACTACTACACTAACTTGTCGATTGATTACGTCTGACACACAGGACAATAAAAGCTATTGCGTCCACCAAGCTGGCGTGACAAAATCAACGAATGACAAACGTGGCAGCGTTGATGATGTCGACCATAGACCAAAAGCTTTTGCTGGAAATATCCAGGATTCGCCTCTGCATTCACAAAATCCCGTAGTGTTGTGCCACCCTGCTCAATCGCCGCTAACAGCACGGCTTTAATCGTCTGCGCTAGGCGTTCGTAACGCACTAAGCTGATACGATTGGCGCCTCGGTGCGGTGCGATGCCAGCCATAAATAATGCTTCACACGCATAAATATTACCCACACCGACGACGATTGATTGATCCATAATGGTGTTTTTAATCGACTGTTTTTTCTGCCGCGTTTTGGCATACAAATACGCGCCATCAAACACATCATCTAGTGGCTCAACCCCCCAATGCGCAATATCGGCGTAAAAGGCGGCCGCGGTGTCATAGTATTTTAGGTAGCCAAATCGTCTAGGGTCGTGAAAGCGAATGACGGTTGATTGGTTTGGGTTTGAATCAGCGCTACGGCTAACGACTAACGCCACATGGTCGTGTTTTTTTTTCGGTGTAGTGCCATCTACTATCCTTAGGCTACCCGACATCCCTAAATGCCAAACTAAATAGCCTGCATTATCATCCGCATTATCATCCGCATTATCCTCTGCGTTATCACTTCCGTCACCCACGCCATTTTGAAGCTGCATAACAATCAGTTTTGCACGCCTATAGACCGAGACAATCGTTTTATCAGACACCTTATTTATCCAATTAGTGTCAAGAGGATAACGTAGATTTTCGCGGAAAAACGTCAATTCATGCACCGTCTGACCGACTAAATACGGGGCAATTCCTGAAACGGTGGTTTGTACTTCGGGTAACTCTGGCATCGTTAGCTAGTAGGTTGGTTAATGGACTGGCTTATAGACTGGTTAATCAATTGGTTAATTAGTTAGCGTATAGTACACTGGTTTCTGACAGATTGGTTTTTCGATAGGTTAGCTTTGACCAAATCAGTTTGTATTAATTACCGATAATCTGTTGCAGACTAGGGTGCGCCGCTATCACATAAATGATCGATTTTTCCTTGGCAAGCAACAATACATGCGCAGGATTGTCGCCTGCAATGACGGTATAATTTGCTTCGCCTTGGTCTGTCACAAAACGTAAATTAGCTAGTGCAAAGGCGTTTAACGCCGCTTCGCTGGCAGGCGCGATATCCAGCACCGATAAATCAATGCCATCCAGTGCTTCAATCGCGCCAAACGTGCCGACAATTTTTTGTAATTCGCCTTGATATAACTGCTTATCGATAAATTTAATCGCAGGCGCTAGCGCAATTGCTGCCAGCAATTGATCACAAAAATACCACTGCTGCCCCTGCGCAACATAGATTTTTTCATTGGCGCGGTTGAGTTCACCAATGCGGTAAGGCATAGTCTCATCACCTAGTGTGATATCGGCAAAAAACTCAACTGCTATCTCGTTATTTGGGTTGTTAGCATCGTTAGATATCGGCTCACAACCGGCGATTAGTTTCGTCAACAGTGCTTCTGCAACGGCATCAGATGCCTTATCCACCCTAGGCGAGGTCAGCTGCCATTGCCCATCTTGTTTTTTAAGCGTCACGGTATTTTGCTCACGCACAATGGTGATTTGGCTAGTTTGTGTAATGCGTTGTTGGCGCCCATCGATGGTGGTTATTTCAGCATAAAACAACCAACCCACCCAAAGCATTACCGCAAAAAACACCACAAATAAGGATTGATTCAATCGTCGGCGACGTGCCATGACTTGTGTTAAATTCATCGTAGCCACCTCCGAATAACAAAGCCCTTAATCAATACGATTAGCGGCGCTATCACAACCAAAATCAGCACCAATAGCGACCGTGTTTTTTCGGCGATAACCACTGGTTCAGGCAATGACTTTGCGATTTGGATAAAGCTCGCATCTGGGGCAACCAATCGCCGAATCAAGGACTCGGCAAAATCTCGGTTTTGCCCGATGCCCAAAAATTGATTGCTCATAAAATCTGCATCGCCAATCATCACCACCGATTGTTTATGCGTGGCTTGATTTTGCATGATGTACTCACGCTGTGACTCAACGCCAATAATCGGGGATGACTCAGCCTGTGTGATTTCGTTTTGCATTGATTGTAGCAAGAGATTATCCCCGTCTTTATCGATGACTAAAAATGGATACGTCTGCCAAGCGCCGTTGATATTATGGCTTGGTGCAGCAATCGGTGCAGCAGTCGGCGCAACAGTCGGCACAGCAATCGGTGCAACACTGGGCAGCAATAAAAACGTATCAATATCACTAAAGACAGGCGTGTTTTCTCGCATCGAAAGACTAGGCTCAATCGCGAGATAAGTCGGATGCGTATAGCCATACTTTTTGCCCGATTGAGAAAGTAGCGTCTGTGGCAATACATTGACACCCAATTCATTAGCCAGCCAATCGATGGGGATGCTATCAGGCTCAAATAACCACAAAAGCGGGCGCCCCGTAGCCAAATAATTTATCAAGTGCTGTTTGGCGTGGTCAGGATAAGGGCGCGTGGGCGCCGCGATAATGAGTAAATCAATATTTTGCGGTAGCGTATCTAACCCTTGTAAATCAATTTGTCCAAAGCGCAGGGTTGTATCGGATAGCTGCTCAACTAGTTGCGAATAACTTGATTTACGTTCATCCAGGCTACGTTTACCCAGGCTACGCTCACCTTGCCCTGTCACAAAAAACACATTAAATTGGCGCTGGGATAATAGCGTATAAATCGCCCGTGTAATCGTTGTCTCGCTCAAGTCTGATGCATAAGCCGTTTTGCCTTGGTACTGCAATACCAGCTCCCCATCACGACTAATTTGATACCGACGGACTAAATCAGGTGCCGCATCCGGATTTTTAAACGTCAAGTCAACCTCACCATGTTCGGCATAACGCGCAATCATTTCGCGGATTAAGGTTTGTGTTTGTGGGTTGCCGCGCACAAAAGCGATAATCTCTAATGGTGCGTCTAATTGCGCCATCATTTCAATGCTCATTTCTGACAAGCTATTACGTTGACTTTGCGTCAAATCATAGCGTTTATCGTAATAAATCGCCAATAGCCCAATCCCTATAAAAAGACCAAATAACAGCAAAACAAAAACCGTATTCTGTCGTCGCCAAGCACTCATCAATTAACTCCTGTTGGTTATTTTCATCAGCCAGCCTCGCCCACTAAACACAATTAGACTGAGATGCATAGTCAAATCTAGGCAGGAAGTCTTGGGCAATCCAGTCAGCAATAACTGTGGCGTTGTTTAAGTCTAACACGGGTAATTCCAATGGCAAATCACCTGACAAATCACTTGATAAATCACCTGACAAATCACCTAACAAATCACTGGGCAAGTCAGCCCGCAAAGTGCTTTCTGTCGTTTTTTGTAGGATTCGCTGCATCTCGTATGATTTTCGCTGCTCCTGCTGTTTTTGCTGTTCTCGCTGCTTTCGTTTTATTCCCAGCGCAAGTAACTCAGGGCAATCAGTTGCAAGGGCGATAACCCGTTGATCCGACGGCGCAAAAAGTGGCGCTTGACACGCGCGACGATGCAGTTCAATTTTGGGGAAATCCAACGATTTAAACCCCTCGACTAACAATAAATCAATTGAGCGTGCTTGCTGATAGGCAAGCTGCTGGTAATGGTTGATGGCTTGGTCAAACGCGCGCGCTGCATCGTCATAATGCCACTCCGCGAACGAAATACCCTCACCACAGCCCAATACATCCACCCCACTCGCAAAGGCGCGTTGGGTGGTCCCTGCATTGTCAAATTGAATACCGTGGTGCGTATGCTTGATGAGACCAATGCGTAGACCGTGTGCTTTTAGCTTTGGTATAATTTGCAACAATAGGGTCGTTTTCCCCGTGCCGCTTCTCGCCATTAGCCCCAGCAACGGGAAAGGCAAACGATTGCCTTTGTACTGTGGTATCATAACGCTCATGAGTGAATTAGCCAACCAACGATTGATTGAAGATTTTATATTGCATTTGCAGCGTGTCGAAAATTTATCAAAAAATACCTGCCAATCTTACCATAATGATTTAGGTATTTTTGTTAAATATTTGGATAATGCCCAGCAAACGGTTACTGGTGCCAGCCCTGATGATATCGCCAATTTTTTGCTCTCGCGCATCAATGAGGGTATTAAACACAGTAGCAACGCACGTATGCAAAGCACCATTAGACGATTTTATCACTATTTAGTCAAAGAAAATCACCTAAGCGAAAACCCAACTGCGCAGCTCGCCCACAGTAAACCACGCCGCACCATCCCCAAAACGCTCACCGAATCTGATGTCGAATTGTTACTAAACACCCCTGACTGCACTACGGCAATCGGGCTACGTGACCGCACGATGCTAGAAGTCCTGTATGCGACTGGGTTACGGGTGAGCGAACTGATTAATATTCGGCTGTATGATTTTGATTTGAATGCGGGCGTCTTAAAAGTGATGGGCAAAGGCAGCAAAGAACGTATTCTACCCCTAGGAGAACACGCCCACGACTGGGTGCTACAGTACCTTGATATCCGCGCCGCTTTGCTTAATCAAAAAGCATGCGATACGTTATTTTTGTCCAAACGTGGACAAACCATGACCAGACAAACGTTTTGGCACGCCATTAAACGCTATGCCAATCAAGCGGGTATTCATTCAGAGTTATCACCACACACACTACGACATGCGTTTGCCACGCATTTGCTCAATCATGGGGCGGATTTGCGTATTGTGCAACTCTTATTGGGGCATAGCAGTATCAGCACCACACAAATTTACACCCATGTTGCGACGGCACGGCTAAAAACCTTGCACGGCGAACACCACCCGCGCGGTTAGCTCATACTGCAATAATGTCATACTGCAATAATGTCATACTGCAATAATGGCATCAAACCCCAATGCCACACGCAGTGACGAACAATAGCAAAGGTTAATCTTTACATCGCCAAAAAACGCAGTATCCTGTGTCAATATCTATTTTCCATTTATTTAGCAAAGTCCAATGATAATACTCGGTATAGAAACCAGCTGTGACGAAACAGGCATCGCCGTTTATGACACCGAACGCGGCACACTCGCACAACAGTTATTTAGTCAGATTGACATTCACCGACAATACGGCGGTGTCGTGCCCGAACTGGCTTCACGCGATCATATCAACCGCACCATTCCACTGATTGATACGTGTTTACAAACGGCTGGCATTTCGCTTAGTGCGTTAGATGCTGTCGCTTATACCGCAGGGCCTGGGCTGTTAGGCGCACTGCTTTGCGGCAGTGCCGTTGCACAATCGCTTGCGTTTTCGTTATCAATTCCTAGTATCGCAATACACCACATGGAAGGACATTTGCTAACCCCATTACTAGATAATCCTAGCCCCCCTGCTTTGCCATTTTTGGCGTTATTGGTCTCTGGCGGTCACACCATGATGGTATTGGTCAACGCCATTGGTGACTATGATATTTTAGGCACTACCCTAGACGATGCCGTGGGCGAAGCCTTTGACAAAACCGCCAAACTCATGGGGCTGCCCTATCCTGGCGGTCCAGAACTAGCGGCACTGGCAGACACAGGCGATTCAACCCGCTATCAACTACCGCGCCCCATGACGCAACGGGCTGGGCTGGATTTTAGTTTTAGTGGGTTAAAAACGCAAGTGCGCCTACTGATTGAGCAAGCACCACCCAGCGCGCATCCTGATATTGCGGCGGCTTTTCAGGCGGCGGTTATTGATACGTTGACCATAAAATGTCGACGTGCCCTCAAACAAACCAACGCCAAAGATCTAGTCATTGCAGGCGGGGTTGGGGCAAACCGTGCCTTACGCCAACAGATTGAAGCTTACTGTCAATCCAATCAAGTTCGCCTGCACATTCCACCACAAAATTTATGTACTGATAACGGTTTGATGATTGCCCATGCGGGCGCTATGCGATTAGCCGAAGCCAACAAAGATTATCGCATTGATTGCCAAGCAAGATGGCCATTAACGGCACTTAAACCCTGCCCACCCAGCTGTAGCTAGTCTGCAAGTAATCTACCACTAGCCTGGCGCTTTGGCCGAATCAATTAGCGTTTTCATTATCTCACCTGCTAACATAACACCAATCATCGCGGGCATATAGGATATCGTGCCATTGGTTGCTTTTTCGTTGTAATTGGTGCTGGTGATATGATTAACAAAAGGCTTGGATCGCGTTTCATCCGTATAAACAACAGGATATTTCAAGCTTGCTCGCAACGCGCGAAGGCGGCGACGCATTTCACGTGCCAAAGGACAGCCTTGCGTTTTGTGTAATTTGGCGACGCGAACACGGGTAGCGTCATAGCAATTGCCTGCACCCATTGCCGATATAATCGGGATATTGGCTTGTTGCGCCGCATAAACCAACTGCGCTTTGCACGCAATCGTATCAATACAGTCTGCGATAAAATCAAACGCTGTCGAATTAACGATTGTCTCAGCATTGTCGGTATTCATAAATTCGTCAATCACGTGTACCCGAATGCTTGGATCAATATCCGCAATACGGGCTTTCATCACGTCGGTTTTTTTTTGCTCAAACGTTGATTCTAACGCGACAATCTGGCGATTAATATTAGACATTGCCACCACATCACGGTCTAGCAGCGTTATTTCTCCGATACCAGCCCGTGCAATATTTTCAGCAACATAACCACCAACACCACCAATACCAGCGACCAATATATGCTGCTGACGGAGATAAGGCAGTATGTCATTCCCAAGGAGGATTTCTGTTCTGGCATGGCGTGTTGGCATGGTGATTGATCTCATGAACAAATAATATCGACAATTCTACCGAATACGATGCAAATTATAAAGACAAATATACAGGCAAATCCCACAGAATGCCAAATCCCACAGAATTCAGTCACCGCGCAAGTCTAAGCCACTCAGCTTATCCCTGCCCATTGCGATTTACCTGTTATTTTTTGTTATGACCGATAAAAACGATGTTTTGTGACTAAAAAGCGCGTATTATAGACCTAATTAATGGTCAATCGTCAATCGTCAACCGCTACTTTCAATCAAGCGACAAAATTACATAATAAAAACATACCAATAGCTTATAAAAAACCTATAAACACATGATAACAACTAGACGACTACTCACGCTACTCCTATCGCTGATGGGCGTGGGTTTGTTTTACTGGTTGGCTTTACCCCTACCCTTTTTATTTGGCCCTATGTCTGCGTGTTTAATCGCCTCATTGCTTGGTGTCAAATTACAAGGCATGAAACCCTTTTCTATTGGTGCACGCACGGTTTTGGGCATTGCCGTTGGCACAGCCATTACACCCGCTATATTACAGCAAGCCAGTCAAATGGCATTTACATTATTGCTCATTCCGATTTATATCATACTCATCGGCGCGATTGGTGTGCCTTTTTATCAGCGTTTTTTTGGTTATGATCGTGTCACGAGCTTTTATGCTGCGATGCCAGGTGGCGCATCTGATATGATTATTTTTGGCCAAGCAGCAGGTGGGAATGCGCGCGCGCTATCATTAATTCACGCAACGCGAATGCTGATTATCATTACCATCGTCCCGTTTTTTCTCGCCTATTTTAACGACATTTCGCTTGATGCGCCGATTGGTCAATCTGCGTCGCAACTCCCTTGGCATGAGATGGCTATTATGGTTGTCGTTGCAATAATCGGCTGGAAAGGTGGAGAAAAAATCAGGCTTTTTGGCGCCGCCATTCTAGGGCCTTTGATTTTGTCGTTAGTGCTGTCATTGGGCGACATTTTGCATCATCGCCCGCCATCCGAAGCCATCCTGGTTGCTCAATTCTTTTTAGGCATGGGCATTGGCATGCATTATCAAGGCATTACGCTGAAAGAAATCAAAAAAGACATCACCGCTGGCGCGCTATTTGCGCTGATATTGACGACGATTGCGGCATTTTTTGCGCTACTTGCACACGCTATCGGTAACGTGCCTTGGCTAGAGGCTATCATGGCTTTTTCTCCTGGCGGACAAGCAGAGATGACCATTTTAGCCATCGTTGCAGGCGCTGATTTAGGGTTTATTGTATTGCATCATTTGCTGCGCATTTTACTGGTTATCTTAGGGGCACCGCTGTTAGCACGATTTTTGCTAAAAAAAACCAACCATAAGGTATAAAACCACCCAATACAGTCATTCAAATGGCGACAAAAATAACGGGAAAACAAAAAACCGCTTGACCCGCCTATCACAGGATGCTATAACAGATATACAAAAATTCGAGCACCATGATAAATTAATAATCTTTAAAAACAATGGAATAATAAAAACTCATGCAATCACCGCTGAAAAATATTCGCGTACTCGATTTGACTAATGTGTTGGCAGGGCCATTTTGTGGTCAACAGCTTGCGCACCTAGGCGCAGAAGTCATCAAAATCGAAACGCCAGGTATTGGTGATTTGGCCAGAAAACTGGGTGCCGATGAGGCATTAAATGCCGTCAATATGGGGGCTTCATTTTTAGCACAAAATATCGGCAAGCAATCGCTCACTATCAACCTCAAAACGCCAGACGGCAAAACGCTATTTAAAGAACTGGTCAGCAGCGCTGATGTCGTTGTTGAAAATTTCCGTCCAGGCGTTATGGAACGACTTGATTTATCCTACGATACCCTATCGCAAATCAACCCTAGCATTATTTATTGCGCTATCTCTGGTTTTGGCCAAGACGGTCCCATGCACGAATTACCTGCCTACGACCAAATTATCCAAGGCTTATCTGGCATAATGGATATCACTGGCGATGAAGACTCAGGGCCGTATCGGGTTGGCTATCCGATTGCTGATACGGTCGGGGGAATGACGGCCGCATTTGCCATCGCCGCCTGTCTTGCTGGTCGTGCCATGCACCACCACCCAAATAATAAACACGCAGTAGAAAAAACAGGCAGCTACATCGATGTCTCCATGCTAGATTCGACCCTTGCAACCATGGGATGGGTGGTGTCAAATTTTTTAACCACTGGCCAACCACCCAAGCGTATGGGCAATAATAACTTTACCAACAGCCCTTCGGGCACATTTAAAACAGGCGATGGGCTCCTTAATATTGCGGCGAATAAACAAGCACAATTCGAAGCCGTTTGTCACGTCATCGGTCGCCCAGAACTCATTCAACAACCTGAATTTGCCGACCGCTACCAACGAATACAACACCGTGAAACACTCACCACAGCGATTGAGTCGGCATTAGCCGAAAAGTCAGCCACCGAATGGCAACAGGCACTCAATAAAGTTGGCGTACCCGCAGGCTGCGTCTTATCACTGCCGCAAACACTGGCACTGGAACAAATACAGCACCGAGAATTTATCCGTACTTTTGCGCCTGTCGAACCGACTGGGCGAACCTTGCAATTGGCGGGCACTGGCTATCGTATCGATCGGCAAACCACAGGGGCAAACCAGCCACCACCACAATTAGGTCAGCATAATATGACCATTCTACAGTCATTGGGCTATACACCGCAGCAAATCGAAGCGCTCACTGCTCAGGGTGTGCTGTGAATATAGATAAATCAACGCAAAATAAGTCGATGCAACCTTGTGCAAACACAGACGTCAGTGATTGGTGGCGCTCTGCCATTATTGATATGTCACCTGGCATCATCCGATTCCGTGGCTACCCCATCGAACAATTGATTGGCAATGTGAGTTTTGTCGATATGATATGGTTGATGACCCGTGGCGAATTACCATCGCCTCAACAGGCTGAGTTACTTGAGGGCGCTTTAGTCGCCGCAGTCGATCACGGGCCACAAGCACCCAGTATTGGCATTGCCCGAATGGCCATCACTTGCGGCATTGATTTAAACAACGCACTTGGCTCTGCTGTCAATGTCTTGGGGGATATTCATGGCGGTGCTGGACAACAGGCCATGCTGCTTTACCAGCAAATTGATAGTGCAGTACAAGCAGGACAAGACCTCAATAATGCCGTCGAAAACACACTGGACGCGTATGCCAACGAAGGGCAAAAAATCATCCCAGGGTTTGGCCACCGTTTTCACCCGATAGACCCTCGCACACCGCGATTGCTTGCGTTAGTTCAGCACGCTGTTGACAACGCCATTGTCACGGGGCATTTCCGTGATATTGCACTCGCTGTTGAATCCCATCTGGCAAAACGCAAAGGCAAAGCCATCCCAATGAACATTGATGGGGTCACTGCGGTTATATACGCTGAGCTTGGGTTTAGCCCTGCGTTAGCAAGGGGACTATTTTGTTTATCGCGCTCCGTGGGCATCTTGGCGCATGCGTGGGAACAAAGTGAAAAAAACGAACGCCTAAAAGGCGCAACACCCCCCCATTACCGCTGGACTTACGATGGCCCCGAACCTAGAGACATAGCAAAACATCAAACCGACAAATAATACAATTAACCCATTAATTACGATATAAATCACGATATAAACCACAACAAACTAAAAGAGGACATGATGAAAAAAACCATGAATAATTATTTTAACAAACCACTACTTAAAGCCTCATTGCTCGCACTGGTGCTGGGTGCGAGTGTCAATGCGCAGGCAACCGATATTGACAAAATTCACTTTCTCGTGCCAGGCGGTGCAGGTGGTGGCTGGGATGGTACCGCACGCGGAACTGGCGAAGCGCTCACGAGAGCTGGTATCGTTGGTAATGCATCCTATGAAAACATGTCAGGCGGTGGTGGCGGTAAGGCCATCGCACACTTGATAGAATCCGCCAACGATGAGACATTGATGGTTAACTCAACACCCATCATCATTCGCTCGTTGCAAAAACAATTTCCACAAAATTTCCGTGACTTAACCCCTGTCGCAGGCATTATTGGTGACTATGCGGCAATGGTCGTACACAAAGACTCAGAAATCAATCAATTCGATGATTTGGTACAAGCCTACAAAGCCGACCCGACTAAAGTCGCTATCGGCGGTGGTTCGGTTGCTGGTGGTATGGATCACTTGGTCGCCGCGCTTGTCATGAAAGGCGTAGGCGCAAACCCAGTCGATGTCAAATACATCCCCTATGATGCGGGCGGAAAAGCAATGGCAGGATTACTGTCAGGTGAAATCAAAGCATTATCAACGGGCAT
The DNA here is from genome assembly GCF_009362845.1 of Ostreibacterium oceani. Taxonomy (NCBI): domain Bacteria; kingdom Pseudomonadati; phylum Pseudomonadota; class Gammaproteobacteria; order Cardiobacteriales; family Ostreibacteriaceae; genus Ostreibacterium; species Ostreibacterium oceani. The sequence continues at coordinate 115,003 of NZ_WHNW01000007.1, forward strand.
GAGTGAAGCACTAGAGTTGGCCAGACAAGGTGAGGTTAAAATTTTATGCGTCACGGCCGCAGAGCGTGTTGCTGATGCGCCAGACTACCCAACGTGTAAAGAGTCGGGTTCTGATACCGAGTTTGTCAATTGGCGTGGTTATTTTGCCGCCCCCAACTTAGCCGAAGACAAAAAAGCGGCTTATATCGCGGCCTTTGAAAAAATGTACGAAACAGAGGCGTGGGAAACCGTTCGCTCGCGTAACGGCTGGATTAACATATGGCATCCAGGCGATGACTTTTCGGCTTTTTTAGAAGCCCAAGAAAAAGCCATTGCGGATTTGATGCGTGAGCTAGGGTTCTTATAAAACAATGGGTTGCCAGTGGTCTTATCGCCCTGAAGCAGGACGGTCACAAAGACTAACCCCAAGCGACAAGGCCACTGCCCCATAAATAAAATATAAAAAAACATAAACACCTATTGCAGTAGCATGAATAAAGATGCTATGGCATTGATGTACACCGACTATATTACAAAGGATAACCGTCATGACCAATGATCGTATCGGCGCCTTGTTGCTACTGGTTTTTTGTATCACCTACGGCATATTGGCGACACAAATCCCGTTGCTGCCCATACAAGCCAAAGCGGCGTTTACCGCCAAAACGATGCCCATGGCATTAACAGGGCTGGGGATTGTTTTATCCCTTATCTTACTTATAAAACCAGGCAGTAATGCACGCCCTGCGATAAAAGGCTTTGATTGGCAATCAGCCATACTGATTTGTGCACTCATGGTCGCCTACGGATTTTTAGTTAAGCCGCTCGGTTTTATTTTAGCCACTATTTTATTCCTTGCATCCATGATGCTTGTTTTAGGTGAGCGGCGCTGGTGGCTAATCGCAACCGTTGCTATTACCTTTTCTGTTTCGTTTTGGCTTTTAATGAATAAGGGGCTAGATGTTTACATCGAGGCCTTGCCAGCGTTTCTTACCTAACCATAGCGAGGATTACCATGTTAGAAGGCATTTTAATTGGACTCAGCACCGCCATCACCCCGACCAATCTGATGATGGTCGTGCTTGGTTGCTTTATTGGTACATTTATTGGCATGCTACCTGGGCTAGGCCCCATCTCAGCCATTGCGCTGATGATTCCAATCACCTATGGTTTTGAACCTGCAACGGGCATGATTCTAATGGCAGGGGTTTATTACGGCGCGATTTTTGGCGGGTCGACTTCCTCAATCTTAATTAACGCCCCAGGCGTTGCAGGCACGGTAGCGACTGCATTTGATGGCTACCCGATGGCGAAAAACGGGATGGCAGGAAAAGCCCTCGCCATCGCCGCCTATTCATCATTTAGCGGTGGCACCATCGCTGCGTTGTTTCTATTATTTGCAGCGCCTTCGTTGGCCAAAATTTCGCTTTCTTTTCAATCCAGTGATTATTTTGCCCTGATGGTACTGGGCTTGACTGCTGTGGCCGCTTTTGCCGGTAAAGGCAGCATGGTCAAAGCCCTCCTAATGACTGTATTTGGATTGATGCTTTCTACCGTAGGCACCGATGAAACACAGGGCATCCCTCGATTCACTTTAGGTATGCTGGATTTACTGGATGGTATTAGCTTTTTATTGCTAGCCATGGCAGCCTTTGCTTTATCAGAAGCCTTGATGACTATCTTAAAACGCCCGAATGAAGCCAATCGCCAGCAAGAACGCGAGGCCCAAAAAAACATCGGCTCGATTCGTCTCAGCAAAGCCGAAGTCAAAGAAATGGCGCCTACTGTCGCTCGCTCTTCGGTATTGGGATTTTTCGTCGGCGTACTGCCTGGTGCAGGCGCCACCATTGCCAGTTTTTTGGCCTATGGCATGGAACAACGCCTAGGCGGCGCCAAACGTGCCAAAGAATTTGGCAAAGGCTCTATCCGTGGCTTGGCCGCGCCCGAAACCGCCAATAATGCGGCTTGCTCAGGGTCATTTGTTCCGCTGCTGACGCTAGGTATTCCAGGCTCTGGCACTACCGCGATTATGTTAGGCGCGCTAATTTCTTATGGCGTACAACCTGGACCGCGGCTGTTTGTGGACAACCCCGAAGTATTTTGGTCTGTTATTATCTCTATGTATATCGGTTGTCTTGTCCTGTTAATTCTGAATTTGCCGTTGATTCCTTATATTTCTAAAATATTGACCATCCCGACAAATTTACTGTTACCCATGATTATTTTCTTTTCTCTCATCGGGGTTTATTTTGTCACATTCAATACATTTGACATCCATTTGATGGTCATTTTTGCCATTGCGGCGGTAATATTACGACTGCTAGACTTTCCGCTTGCCCCCATGCTGCTAGGCTTTATCCTAGGCGGCATGATGGAAGAAAACTTGCGTCGAGCCTTACTGATTAATGATGATAGCTGGTCATTTGTATGGGAGCGCCCATTGACGCTCAGTATTTTGGTTATTGCTGTTTTAATTTTGGTTGTTCCTATGCTAATGCCTACCTTAAGAAATCTATTGGGCAAACGCCAAGAACGTGCTGGTGAAGGTGGCTAAACATAGGCCATATCGCCATTCAAACTAAATTTAATCCGCAATTTAATCCCGATTTAACCGTAAGTTAACTGCGATTTCACTGCGATTTAACCCATTACGCCAAAACAAAACAATGCGCACCATATACAGGCACTAAATGCTCTGGGCATTTATCACGGTTTTTGCCGCACTCATGCAGGCACTTCGAAATGCAGGTCAAAAGACGCTCGGTACGCACCTACCTGTGTTAATTGTCACTTGGGTACGGTTTGCATTTGGTTTACCGATTGCTGCGGGTTTGGTACTGCTGCTTTTTGCTGACAAATCGCCTGCTAACCAATTACAAACAGCGTTTCTTAGTTATGCCGCCATTGCCGCGCTGGCGCAATTTTCAGGGGCATTATGCGCCGTTAAACTACTCAATCGACGAAATTTCGCGGTCGGCGCAACGCTGGTCAAAAGCGAAACGCTGTTTGCCGCCCTACTTAGCCTATTTCTATTAGGAGAGTCTTTATCGTTAGTGGCGTGGCTTTCAGTCGCCATCGGCGTCACGGGTGTTTTTATTATCTCCGTCCAGCAAGCCAATCTGGATGCCGCAACCTTAATCAAAAAATTAGACACGCCCTCTGCTGGGCTGGGTTTACTGTCTGGATTATTATTTGCCATTGCTGCTATTTATATCCGCAAAGCCAACCTATCACTGACAGATTCGACCAGCTACCAAGCCGCCAGCCTGACTTTGCTCACGGTTTTATTCGCACAAAGCCTATTGGGTGGTTGCTATATTGCTTTACTCAGCCCCACATTATTTAAAAGCATCCGACGGCATCTAAAGGCTTGTCTGTTTATCGGCACGGTTTCTGTACTCGGATCCTTTGGTTGGTTTTGGGCCTACGCCTTGCAAAATATCACACTAGTCAAAACGCTAGGACACCTTGAAATCCTCTTTGCAATGGCGATTACTTGGCGCTATTTCCGTGAAAAAATTCATTGGCTTGAATACCTCGCGATTCTCATGATTGTTGGTTCGAGTTTACTGGTGATTTGGCTATAAAAGACAAACCGCACAACAGAAAAATTAACACAAAAATAATCAGCTATTCATTGCTTCAGCACCGACTTAAATAACACGATATTAACCGCAGTAATAAGTGTGGTAATAAGCGTGGTAATAAGCGCGCATTTTACGCTAGTAACTTAGTTAAAAATTTGAGATAATGGCGATAAAATAATATACATTGGAGAAGTACGTTGAATAAATCCACACGAATCAGTACGTTTGCCAGTACATTTACCAATACCGTTGCCAGTACTGTCACCAGTGCTGTTGTCTTACTTGCTGCTTTCACGCAATCAGCGCATGCGGTACAAATCACCATGGCGACATCTGGTAGCCCAGGCGGTACTTATAACCGTATCGTTGGTGATATCTGCAAAGAAATCAACCAAAGCGATATTGGCAAATGCGTCACCCAACCATCCAAAGGCTCTGTTGAAAACATGCAGCGTGTCAATGATGGTCGAGTCAATATTGGCGTGGTCCAATCAGACGTACTCGCCAAAGAAATGGACAATCACCCTAACGTGATGCCACTCATGGGGCTCTACACCGAAACCGTATTGATTGTTGCGCGAAAAGATGCCAATATTCGCTCAATCACGGATTTCACAGGCAAAAGAATTAATCTAGGCCCTGAAGGCAGCGGTGTTTGGGATACGTCAAACTTCTTACTCAAAGAGAGTAACGTCATGTTACCCGACTTAGAATCAGTCTCTAACCTAAGCCCATACGGCGAAGATGGGAGAAACGGACTATGTAACGGAAGCTTTGACGCACTGATTTACATTGGTGGTACACCCGCCTTGGCGCTGCATAGCATTGTTTCTGCCTGCGAGGTTGATTTGATTGGTTTACCTGATGAATTAATCGAAAAGCTAACGACAGAACACAATTATTTTTACCGCGCCACAATCCCTGCAAACACCTATCATGGCTCACCACAACTTGAATCGATTGGCGTGAACGCCATTTTAATCGCCAATAAAAATACCGTGAGTAATGAGACTGCGGGCGCCATTGTTGGCAGAATTGTCGAAAAACTAAGCGACATTAAAAACAATGTCAAAGCGCTAGGCAATACAAATGCAGAACTAATTGTCTCTGCACAGTCGATTCTTGACTTTCATCCAGGTGCTAAAGCTTACTTTATAGCGCAAGGCTATTTAGAAAATGAAAATGAAGATGAAGATGAAGCGCCCAAAGCTGAATAACCAAGACTAACGGCAAACGCTAACGAAAAATACGCGAGAAAAACGCTAACGGCAAGGTTAAATACCGTCCGCGATTATTATTAGTCGCCACCTTGGCTAACCAAGATTAAACCACGATTAGCTCAGGTGGCGTTTGCCAATGTTGGATTAATGTAGGTGGCCTAACACCGCGAATTAACACAGTGCATTAGTGCCACGCACTTTTAACATGCACTTTTAACATGCACTTCTAACGCGCCCCGACAACATGCAAAGCCACTCCATCGACATTACTGATATTAGCCAGCTAGCACAAGTTGCAAAACAACTATCACATGATTCTCATGGTAGCTTGTGGATATATCTCATCGGTGATTTAGGCGCAGGCAAAACGACATTTAGCCAACTTTTCATTCAAGCCAAAGACTATTCAGGGATTGTCAACAGCCCAACTTATGCGATTATGAATGAGTATGACATTGATAACAATGCTAACAATAGCAATTCGACTAATATCGACAAACCCGTATCGATTATTCACTGTGATTTATATCGCCTTGGCTCACCTGAAGAATTATATGAAATTGGGCTGATTGACATGGTACTGGAAAAGCAAGCGACTTGCCTCGTTGAATGGCCAGAAAAGGGGCGCGGCGTTCTCCCACGACCAGACATCCAACTGCATTTTCAGTATACCGCTGATGGACGCCGTACATTAACTATAACGCGTTAATTAGCGCGCTAACCAGGCATTACCGTTAATTTATCATCAATCATCGTTTTTTTGATAAAACTTTCATCGAGTATGCTAGACTGAGCCAATGATTATCATAAGCGGACTTTCTGGCGCTGGTAAGACAGTCGCCCTGCACACATTAGAGGATTTAGGGTATTATTGCATTGACAATTTACCTATCACGCTGTTGCCTGCGTTGTATAAAGAACAACAAAATATCGATGTACCCATTGCGGTGGGTATTGATATCCGCAGCCAAACGAGTAACACCAAAACCATTCCGCAGCTCATTGCATCGTTTAAAAAGCAAGACCCCGCCAATCCAGCCCGTGTGTTATTTTTAACCGCTAAAAATAGCGTGCTCATCAAGCGGTTCAGCGAATCACGGCGCAAGCACCCATTAAGCATGCAAGGCATCACGCTCACCGACGCCATTGAAAAAGAAAAAAAAGTATTATCCCCGCTCCTGCTTAGTGCAGATTATCGCATTGATACTAGCGCACTGAATATTTACGAGCTTAAATCACGCATCACCGACTGGCTGTCGATTGCTAACGATACCATTCCTGTTATTACCCTAGAATCGTTTGGTTTTAAATATGGGGTTCCTATTGACGCGGATTTGGTCTATGACGTTCGTTTTTTACCCAATCCTTACTGGGACAGCTCGCTTCGTCACTTCAATGGCAAAGACGAAGCGATACAAACCTATTTATCGCAATTCGACGTGACACATGATTTTGCCAATGACACGCTTGCGTACCTGAAAAAATGGCTACCGACGTATTTACAGAGCAGCCGTTCGTATCTCACTATCGCCGTGGGCTGTACAGGCGGCAAGCACCGCAGTGTTTTTATGACAGAGACCTTGGCCAAAGCCCTGCGAATCGACTACCCAAAATTAAACCTACGCCATCGCGACTTGCCCGATCATTAATCCTGACACCTACTCTGCCTGACAGACCACAAAATAACAGATAAATGATACTTTTCAGCAGATTACGCAAATAGCTACATAATCATATGGCTGCGTAATTTCTTCATGGCTTGTGTCTCAATTTGTCGAATGCGCTCAGGTGAGACACCGTACTCATCGGCTAAATTTTGCAGGGTGGATTTGTTGTCTTCGTCTAGCCAGCGTTTCATGACAATTTCACGACTCCGCTCATCCAATGAATTGAGCGCGGCATGAATCGCCATTTGATTGTTTGCAGATGTTTCATTTTGTTCTGCAATTATTGCAGGGTCTTCGCTTTCTGAAGTGCTAAGCCAATGGCTAGGGACCAAGGCATTGCTACTCTCGCTATCCTCGTCTTGATCAGTAAAGTCAAAGGAAACATCCTGTCCAGCTAGGCGGGACTCCATTTCAAACACTTGTTCTTTGCTCACATGTAAATCATCGGCAATTTTTTGTGCCTCGTCTACCGTTAACCAATTAAATGTTTTCTTTTGACTACGCAAGTTAAAAAAGAGTTTGCGTTGCTCTTTGGTGGTGGCGACTTTGACCATTTTCCAATTTTTGATGACAAATTCATTGATTTCAGACTTTATCCAATGCACAGCAAACGAAGCCAACCGCACATTTTTATTGGGGTCAAAATTTTTCACCGCCTTCATGAGACCAACGTTGCCTTCTTGGATTAAATCTGGCAATGCCAAGCCATAACCACGATAGTTTTTAGCGATATAAACGACAAAGCGCAGGTGATGCAAAATGAGCGTTCGCGCCGCCTCAATGCTATTGTTATAGTATAACTCGTGCGTTAGCGCTTGTTCCTCTTCTTTTGTCAGAACAGGAATCTTGCTGATTTTACTGAAATAACTACCAATATCATCTTGGGCAGCAGGTAGTTGATTGACGGTACTGAGATATTTACTCATAATCACTCTTTTGCTATCGATACCATTATTATGAGGGTAATTGAATTAATTTCAAGACTTCATTGCCAATCTGTTGACGATAGCCAGCTTCCCTTGTTGATTTATCATCGTCACGGCATACATTGCAAGTACCCACATTGCAAATACCCACATTGCAAATACTCACGAGTCAATGGGAATGGTTCGGTTCGTAATACAATCTAAAATTAGCGATTCATCAATGCCTTCGCAAATAACCGCTTCGCCCAGTGCTTTTACTAAAATCAGTCGTAATCGCTCACCCAACACTTTTTTATCATGCTGCATGGCAGAGCGAATCGTATCCGCTGCGATGGGTATTTGTAGCGTTGTTGGGCAGCCTGCACGCACAAACAATGACTCAGCCAAATCACAGTCTGCTTGGTCAATCCACCCCAACGTTTTGGATAAATCCAGCGCCATCATCATGCCGATGGCAATTGCTTCGCCGTGCAAATACGTTTTGTACTGGGTGACTGATTCGATAGCATGACCAAAAGTATGTCCTAGGTTTAGTGTCGCCCGTTCGCCTTTTTCCTTTTCATCGTTGGCAACGACGGCTGCTTTGTGTCGACAGGCAGTTTCAATCACCTCGGTTATCGCTGATGGTGATAATGCGATAGTGCTTTCCAATATCGTGTCCAACCGCATCAAAAAAGCCTTATCACGAATCAAACCATACTTAATCACCTCGGCCATGCCGGCTGCAATTTCTCGCTGCGGCAAGGTTGACAGCACATCTGTGTCTATAATGACGGCATTAGGCTGCTTAAATGCACCAATCATATTTTTACCTAGCCGATGATTAATACCGGTTTTGCCACCGACCGAAGAATCGACTTGCGCCAATAACGTCGTTGGTATTTGTATAAAATCAACGCCACGCTGATAAGACGCAGCCGCAAACCCTGCCACATCACCAACAATACCACCACCTAACGCAATAATCACGCAATCACGAGCAAATCGTTTTGTCAGCAAGGACTCATAAATTTGGTCAATTGCTGCTTGGTTTTTGTGTGTTTCACCCTCTGGCAAAATCACCGTTTCAATGCGGCTGTTTGTTTTGTTTTCCTGCTCTGATTGGCTAACTGGCTGAGTAACTGGTTGAGTGAGTGGCTGACTCATTGATTGATTGAGTAAGTCATTGAGCGTTCGTTTGAACCCATCCAAATAATGCGTTGCAATCACGGCATTGGTTATGATACAAATTTGTCTGCCATGAATATGTTTTGCCAGCAGACTCGCTTGCGTCAATAGGCCGCTACCGATATAAATCGGGTAACGAAATTGATCGAGCTCAACATAAACCGTTTTCATAGAATACCTTTTGATCTTATTAACGTAATAATTAACGCCCTAGCGCAACTAGGCTACGCCTAGAAAGCCGAAGCACGCTCAGAGAGCAGTTAGGGGTAAACTGACCCCAATTCCAAACAACTCAAAAAGGTATTTTAAGGCACCCAATGTTAATTACAAGGGTTATTTGATTAGTTAATGATTAGTTATTCATTAACAGCGGAGTTGACGGCGGGATTAACAACCGCACCCACCTGCTGCCCAACCAACGTCAGCAATAATAAAATAAAAGTCAAATAACGAAACATACGGTTATTTTAATCGCCAAAGGCGATTGTGGCAACTGGGAATAGCCATATGAAATCCACTTTTAATTTTATCCCACCTAAAAAAATACCGTTTTTTGTTGAGCAAATTAATGCATTTTATATCTCATCTTTGAAACGGTTAATTAGTAAACTTAAAAAAACAATTCCCTGCCAAAGGTATTATTTTCACTCCTTCGTCATACAAAGCTTTTGCACCCTCTGTATAGCGATGGGTGCGAGCGTTCGCCTCAGCACCATTGATTGGATCTACTGCTATTGCTCCGGCTTTGGTTATCTTTTTCAATCTTAAAGCAACCTTATTGGCAATTGCAATTTCTTCCTTGTTATCGGACATAAACGACAAAGCTGACTCTTTTAATCCTTGCTCTGTCAATCTTCCAATGAGTAAACCAATAGCACCTTGGTTCAAGTCGAAAAAATTATTTTGTGAAGTAGCGTCCATAGAGGGTTTTTGAGTGGTGAAAATGATACGAATGTAGCCATCAAAATTCAGTGCCTCAACTGACAATTCCCCAGCTATTTCCTTTAAAGAAAAGGGCTTTAGAACCATCACCGTTACAAACAACTCAAACTCGGAACTAACTGAGTTTACATACCCAACTAACTCCTCTAACGTAGCGTGAAACTGAATCATTATTTTTTTCATAGTTACGTCCTAATCATACCGCTCAAATTTTGTGGGGAGGCCAGCACCGTTCAAGTCATCAAGTGCTTCTTGTTCACGTTTAATCGGTGAGCCATCTACTTTGGTTTTCCCTACGTTTACCCCACACAAGTTACCTTTACAGTCTTGGTAAAGAACGTCTGGTCTGCGACCACCTTTGTTTCCGTTAGGAGTCTTGACTAACTGCTCAGGGAATCTACCGCCTCCGGCTATAACCGTACCACCATCTGCTTCGATTTGATCGCCAATTTCGCGAATTTTTTTATTGTGCGGAGCATTTGGGTCTGTTTTAGGACCTCTCTTCTTCCCAGCATCCCCAACCTCATCTGCCGATTTAGCGGCGACCTTGGTGGCATCTGCTGCGGCGTCGCTAGCATCGGCGATGTTCTCCACTATTTTACCGACTTTAAATACTTTGGCAACGGGGAATATCATCGCGACTTCGCCAGCGCAACCCCAAGATACCGATGAACAAGCCGTATAGTCAAAAACAAGCAGTTGAATAGCTGGACGCCAATCATTGTTGTCGCCCGACGGACCATACAGCGCCGCATTACTCATCCCGACCATCCCCGTCGGGTCCGTGTACTTATACGGGTTATTCGCGCCGTAAGCATAGCGGTTAAAGCTCGTTAAATCACTCGCCCTAAACGCAATCGGATCAGGGGCGTAAAAACGACCAATCACGGGGTGATAATAACGCGCCTTGGCGTAGATGAGGTTGCCCTCAATGTCTTCTTGATGCCCCGTATAGCCTAGCGTAAAGACACTGTTATCGCGTGGTGTTGATGCCGCGGTATTGATCGTCCCGTACGCACGGCGCTCCTCTTGCCATAACGTCATCCCCAGCGCGTCACTGGCAGCCACTGGCGTGCCTAACGTGTCGTGATGCAAATACGTGATTGGCAGGCTTGCATCACCCAGTCTGGCGACGGCTTGCTCACCCAAATAAACGTATTCCTTAACCCGTGAGCCAGTGAGACTATCGTAAACCCCGACTAAGCGTTGGTTGGCATCGTAAACAAACGCACGACCGTCTTTTTCAACACGGTGATTGTTCGTATCATAACTACGCAACGCCCCACTACTAACCTGTACTAAAGTATTGTCTGCTAGGTAAGTATACTGCGCAATGCCATCATCAATGACATTGCCGTAATCATCGTAGGTAAACGTATAGTCTTGGTTATTTTGGTTACGACCTACCCATAACAAACGGTTAACCGAACCATCATAGCTGATTTGGTGGGATAAAGTGTTAGCCGAAGCGGCAACCGCACCCACCTGCTGCCCAACCAACGTCAGCAATAATAAAATAAAAGTCAAATAACGAAACATACGGTTATTTTAATCGCCAAAGGCGATTGTGGCAAATTGGAAGTAGCCATATGAAATCCACTTTTAATTTTATCCCACCTAAAAAAATACCGTTTTTGTGGGCAGATCAAGCATCCCACTCAAACGCTTGCCCTTTCGTCCGAGATGGCCCACGAACCCACTCATTACCAAAGCGATCAATAAAGCCATTATTTGGTCCTCGTGCCAACGGGTTGATGGGTTATACCCCTTTTGAGGTACAAAGCGAATTTTTCCTGTGGTGGGTAACCGTGCAGTTTTAAGTCGACCTTTGATGGAAGTGAAAGCTTTTGCCGCTCCTGCTGTGCCACGCGGGTCGACAGCTGATTCCGCGGGTGTCCTCTTTGTAACATTAGACTACAGCAGTTAAATCCAACCCAGTCGTACTTACAGACTCTAGCCTTTGTTTGACTCGTTCACTGACGATTACAGCAACTTCAAACTTCATTAATCTAAAAATATCTATGCCTACGATTTTACTCGCATCCAAACGTAATTTCATGAATGCCCTATATTCTCCAGCTTTGTCCGGTCTGACAGGATCATTTTCCTCAAACTTTTGAAACTCTGAATTTGCCTCATCAACACATTCAACTATTTCATTAGTTACCAAAACAAAGTATTTAGTAGAGCACTGCCTCCCCAGAACCTGCAAAGGAATAAAATTTATACCCTGTATACCATCAAGTGCTTCCTTTACTTTCAGACTAACAACTGGCACACCGTAAGCTTCAGTGAAAGTGAAATCCATTTCTTCACCATTACGAACAATCTCTATATTTAAACTAACGGTGCCTTCTGGGATCGAAGTTGACAACTCCCAATTGTCAACTTCGGAAATATCACCCAAATACCACCTGTTAGGAAAATTAATATCATCGTTTAGTTCGAAGTATTTCATTGCTTCGTCAACCACCTATTAACTTGACTGCCCACCGTAGTCGCTTCGGTTTTAATACGATCCAAAGTTCCAGTAACCGCGTTTCGATACGCATCTGAATTCGCTTTCAAACCACGGGTTGCTGACAAAAGCTCTTTATGCACGTAGGAGTGATATGCTTCTGGATGGGGACCTTTATGGCCAGGTATAGCCACCTTGTTTACAGCATCATCTAAATCCAGACCGGCTTTCTTAAATATTTCATCAAATCGTGGAGTCCAAGGCCCCCCACGTGCTGTAGAGACACAGTTTTTGTTAGTACATATGTGGTGGACTGGTGCTTTCTTTGTAACCTCCCCAACCTCATCAGCCGATTTAGCGGCGACCTTGGTGGCATCTGCTGCGGCATCTGCTGCGGCGTCGCTAGCATCGGCGATGTTCTCCACTATTTTACCGACTTTAAATACTTTGGCAACGGGGAATATCATCGCGACTTCGCCAGCGCAACCCCAAGATACCGATGAACAAGCCGTATAGTCAAAAACAAGCAGTTGAATGGCTGGACGCCAATCATTGTTATCGCCCGACGGACCATACAGCGCCGCATTACTCATCCCGACCATCCCCGTCGGATCCGTGTACTTATACGGGTTATTCGCGCCGTAAGCATAGCGGTTAAAGCTCGTTAAATCGCTCGCCCTAAACGCAATCGGATCAGGTGCGTAAAATCGACCTATCTCAGGGTGATAATAACGCGCCTTAGCGTAGATAAGGTTGCTATTGATGTCCTCTTGATGCCCGGTGTAGCCTACGGTGAATAATTGCTTATTACGATTGCTGGCAATGGTACTATTTGTAGTACTATTTGTAGCACTATCTGTGGCATAGGCTTGCACAGCGGGATTAACGGCGGAATTAACAACCGCACCCACCTGCTGCCCGACCAACGTCAGCAATAATAAAATAAAAGTCAAATAACGAAACATACGGTCATTCTAATCGTCAAAGGCGATTGTGGCAATTGGAAATATAAGTGTAATTTGTTAGTAAAGCATTAATCCGCAATGCCTCAACAAACAGCAAATCAAAAAAGCCCGCGGACGCGGGCTTTTTTGATTAACCGAACAAGCAAGAGAAAAAATAACGGCTAAGCAACTTGTCAAAAATGAAGCCAGCCTCACCCCTATACCCTGCAAATACGCTACTGCATTGGTATATTTACCGTGTCATCCGTTGCGTTTAACACACGCGCGGAGCGGTCTTTGATATTGGCGCGCTCGGTTATCGCGTTAGCAAAGCTGCTTAGCTGTGACGCGCCTAGCTGTTGGGCTAAATTGGCCTTTAGTGTTTCGCGTTGCTGGTCGTCTGCGGTCTCGTCAAAGCGTACCTCCTCGTTAACATAGACATAGAAATCGCCTGTCGGTGAGTCAACCAGCTCAGCATATTCATTACCCAACAAAGGCGGCTGTTGTGCAATCAAAAATTTAGCAATGACATCGACAAAATCATCTTCACTCATTTGCGCATCAAAGTTTTCTATCAATTTAACGGGGTAGTCACTTGCCTTAGCTGCCGTTTCTAGTCCGTCGGTTTTAGCTGATTCGACTAACGCCTCTGCCATCGATTGTAGCTCGGCTTTGTTTTTGTCGGCGATGATTTGCTGCTCAATCTGGTCACGGACTTCGTCAAGTGCTAGCTGTTCTGGTGCAATCACGTCAGTGAGTTGATAGACAATCACGCGATCACCGATGACGACGGGTTCTTGTAATTCGTTGGTATTGCGATTGCTGTCTTGGATTGACTGCACCAATTCAGGGGTTGCCAAAATCCCTTGGTTGCTCGTCAGCGCAGTCAAGCTTTGGGTTTGCTGTGCCAATCCTGTCGCCTCAGCAATCGCAGCCACCGTCGGTGTGGCGGCTTCAAAAACGGCTGTATTTAGTTTGTCGTTTATTTCACGAATTTTTGGCTCGGCTTTGGCTGCACGGAGTGTCGCAATTAGCTCGTCACGCACCGCATCCAATGGTTGGCTATCCGACATGTCGGTTAATTCGACCAAATAAACACCCAGTTCGGTGACGACCGGTGCTGAAAATTGCCCTGTTGCGTTGATGGCATAGAGTGCATCGGCAATCGCCTGCGGGACAATATCATCCGCGCCGACTTCAGGATTAATCGCGCCCAAATCACCGCTGTCTTCTAGCGTAGCGCCTGCGGCTTGTTTCACGGCATCAATAGGTTCGCCTGCGACCAATTTGTCATAGGCGGATTGTGCCGATGCTTCATCGCTAAATAGATAATAATTTGCGCTTCGAATTGGGGCGTTTGCGGTGGCAATTTCTTCGTCTGTCACGGTAATCGTGCTTTCAATATCAGCAGGGTTTAGCTCAACATAGGTGAATGCGACTTGCTCATCGCTCAAAAAGTCACCTTTGTTTTCCTCATAATAGGCAGCAATTTCATCCGTGCTGGCAGTATTGCTGACCGTGCTAGCGGCAATTTTAGCAATACGCACATCGCGTGAAACGTTATTTAGCAGCAAAAACGGCGCAACTTCAACGTCACTCACGATACTGCTATTAATGATTGTGCGCTGAATGATATCTAACCCCATTTCTTTGGCTAAACTCTGGCGGTATTCGCTGAGCTGCATGCGAAACTGTCCTTGAACAACGCGATTCATGGCTTCTTGGTTAAATTCGCCGCCTAGCTGAAAACTGGGATTATTCACAATGGCGTTATCAATCGTTGCTGCATCTGGCAGCACGGGATATTGATTAATAAAATCTTCGAGCGCAACTTGGCGTCTCAGGCTATCCAACACCAATTGCTGTGTTTGCGCTAGCGGCATATCAGGATTGCTTGCTTGCACACGTGACAAACGATTACGGTATTCGGCTTCGGTGATTTTGGCTTTACCGGCTTCAAAAATCTCTGTTTGGCGGGTTTCACGATTGAGGCCGAACTCACTCGTACCAAACCCAATCATCCCTAACAGTAATAATCCGATGACAACATAAACGCCTTTGCCACTTTTGTTTTGTCTGATTTCCTCTAATGCCATTTGTAACCTCTGTAAACTATGTGTCCGTGTGGATTAATAAATCCCATGATTAACTATAATAAATGAATAATGATAATACACTATGATAAAACTTCTTTTCACAACCATGACCATCGCTGCGTTATTCAATAAAGCCCCCTCGCTACCGAAAGTCCTCGCTACCGAAAGCCCTCGTTATCGAAAATGAAGGCGTTGCGTCGGGTTGACTATATTATCCATGCTTTTCTCAACAATGCCAGTTGCTTCTACACCAAAATCTTCTAACACCTTTTCAAAGGGTGATTTACGCATGTAGTCATAGACGGGGTAATTGCCTATTTTTTGCGCGACTTCGTTTGGGGTTGCAATACCATCGATCAAGCCCAGTGTCTGCGCCTGCTGTCCCGTCCAAAAGAGACCGCTAAAAATGGTCTCGTCTTGTTGTAGGCGCTCGCCACGACCTAATTTAACCGCATCAATAAATTGCTGGTGTAATTCGTCTAACAATCCCTTTAAAAAATCGATTTCTTCTGGCTTAATGGGGCGCGAGGGATCCATAAAGTCTTTGTTTTCACCTGCGGTGAAGGTTCTTGGGTCAAGCCCTAGTTTTTTGAGTGTTTCGCCATAGCCAAAGCTTTGCGCAATCACGCCAATCGAGCCAACAATACTAGACGCATCTGCGTAAATTTCGTCGCTTGCCGAGGCAATATAATAACACCCTGAAGCACAAACATCGTTGACCACCGTTAAAATCGGTTTATCAGGATAGTCTTGTTTTGCCGCTTGGATTGCCTGATAGACGATGGACGATTGCACGGGCGACCCACCACCGCTATTGGCATCAATCACAATGCCCTTGACCGTTGGTTTGGCAATTGCACGGCGAATAGTGGCTGATAATTGCTCAGCGTTTGCGTCTGTGTCGGTTGCAATAGTGCCATGTATCCTAAGCAACGCCACGTGATCCGATTGTGCATTGGTCACGGCATTACCGAATTGATCGGTGGCAGGCGTACGTTCGCTTTGGCTAAAAATACCAAATACGATTAGCGTTAAATACAAGACAAATAAAATCTTAAAGAAAATACCCCAACGCCGTGCACGACGCTGTTCCTTGATACCTTCTAGGGCAATTTTCTCTAGAATTTGTCGCTCCCATCCGGGTTTGTTGGTCGCAGAATTTGTGTTTTTTTCTGAGATGATAGATTCTGTCATCAGTTGTATTGTCCTAATCAATGATTGAGGCGATATTGTAAATGACTACCGCCTCGCTGTATAGTCTATTGTTATCTATTTCTTACCTAAATGGTCTTTGTATTTCGCTTGAATACTGTTTATACTTATGTCTGTACCCATGCCTGTACCCGTGTCTATACGCACATCTGTCAGCGTGTTAGCATCACTCAGCGCTGTTGGTCGATGTAGCGTTGTAAATCCTCAGGCAATGGGGCTGAGACGTGAATCGTCTCATCTTCACTGCGAAACTGAATCACGTGCGCGTGTAAAAACAACCGTGAAATGCCATATTTTTCTAAGGTACGATTCCATCTGAAATTACCATATTTATCATCCATTGCCACGGGGTGTTCTTGGCGAGCAGCGTGGATACGGATTTGGTGTGTACGGCCTGTTTTAATGACAACTTGCATTAAACTGGTGCTTTTATAAGTCTCTAGTGTCGTAAAAATACTCACTGCGGTTTTTTCGTCTCCAGTGAAGGTCTCTAACGCATCAACGGTGTCGATTTTTTCAATCGGTGAGTCAACGATTAAATGATTGACCTCCCAACGTCCCTTGACCAATGCCAGATAAGACTTAGTCATCCCATCTGACTGCGACAGCATTTGAAAGTGCCGAAGCGCATCACGATTACTGGCAAAAACTAAACACCCCGAGGTTGGCTTATCCAGTCGGTGGCAAAGCTCCCACGGCGTATCTGGGTAGGCAGCGCGAACCATATCAATCACACCAAACTCAGTTTTCGTGCCTGCATGGACCGCAAAGCCAGCAGGTTTATTGATCACCAAATACGTGCCGTTGTTAAATAAAACGCTTTGTTGAATTTTGTCGATTAAAGCGCGGGGGATATGGTGCTTGGCTTTTTCGTCAATGGTGGTTGGCGGCAATCGTAACACGTCACCTGCTGTGAGCCGATCATCGGCACTGATGCGTTTTTTATTGAGACGAACCTCGCCTTTTCTGAGCATTTGATAGCGCCGTGATTTGGGTACATTGGGGAGTATTTTTCGTAAATAATTATCAACGCGCTGGCCATCGTCTGATGCGCTGATGACGAGATGGCGGACGCCAAAGCTTTGACGGGTATCCTCATCGGTTTTGGGTGAGATTGCACGGGCTGGTGCTGTAACTTTTGCTGTGCTGATTTTTGCTGTGCGAGTTTTAGATGTTGTTTTTTGGGTCGCTTTTGGGGTCGTTTTTGCTGTCGTTTTTTGGGCCACTTTTGGTGTAGATTTCGGATTACGCCGCGTTTGATTCTCGGCACGAGGATTGCCGCCAGCTTTTACCGCCGCTGGGCGCTTGCGCGCAGGATTTTTAGTCGGTGGCTGTTTGCTGGATTTTTTAGTATTCGACCGTTTTTTGACGGAGGCACTGGTTTTTGGCGCGTGATGTCGGTGAGTTGGCATAATAGGATGGCTAAGTGAGGGTTAAAAGCCTTTGTACTGTTTAATCGTATGATAGGCTTGGTTAATGGCGATGACATTGTCTGCCGCCGCGCGTTTGTCTTGTATGCTTGCTTGATATAATTTATCAGGGTGGCATTGACTAATCTTTTTTTTACGTGCATTTTCAATCATTTTTGGTGTTGCATCAAGCGTCACTCCTAGTAGTTCACAGGCTTGCGCCAGCGACTGGCTCACTGTTTGATTAGCCGCTTGATTAGCTGCTTTATTAGCCGCTTGATTAGACGATTCATTGGTCATTTCATCCATTCGGTGGCGACCGGTATTCTGTGCGGGAGGACGCGATTGGCCTAAAAAAAACCAATAATAAATCAGCAGCAATCCCAGCGCGCCGAGATAGCGCCCACTATAAAAACCAATCACAACGAGTAGCAGTACCACAACCCATTGGGTATTAGATAGCCTTTTACAGCGAAAAAGCCTGGTCAGTTTCAGCCACTGTTTTATCATTTGTATTGCCGCATTGTAGTAATAAAGTGGGGTCGCGTAGCGGGTTGCGTGGCTGGCTGCGTAGCTGGTTGCGTAAGGGGTCGCATCAAACCAATAACGCACTTAGCGTAAGGGTTTAGGCAGTACAAAATGGATGGTCTCTTCGATACCTGATATTTCTGACACGGTGGTTTTCCCCGCGCGGCGCAAATGCGCAATCACATCTTGTACCAATACCTCAGGCGCAGAAGCACCCGCAGTCACACCAATGCGTTGACTATTTAACAACCAATCTTCGTGAATTTCAGACGCAT
This sequence comes from Ostreibacterium oceani, assembly GCF_009362845.1. Lineage (NCBI taxonomy): Bacteria > Pseudomonadati > Pseudomonadota > Gammaproteobacteria > Cardiobacteriales > Ostreibacteriaceae > Ostreibacterium > Ostreibacterium oceani. The sequence goes on from NZ_WHNW01000007.1 coordinate 133,413, forward strand.
TATCAATCAAATACGCCAGCGCACCATTGTCTTCGGCAAGTTCGCGTAGGCGATTAGAATTGGATGAATTTACCGACCCCACCACCAGCACCAAATCGCATTGTTTGGCAAGCTCACGTACGGCGTCTTGACGGTTTTGCGTGGCATAACAAATATCGTCTTGCCTGGGCCCACAAATGGCGGGAAACTTGGCTTTGAGCGCATCAATAATACTGCGGGTTTCATCAACCGACAACGTGGTCTGGGTCACATGGTAGAGCTTTGTCGGGTCTTTGACTTGAAGGGTTTCGACATCGTCAGTGCTTTCAACCAAATAAATCCCTGCGTCGGCATTGCTGTATTGCCCCATTGTGCCGATGACCTCAGGATGTCCCGCATGTCCGATTAGGACAACTTCGTAGCCAAGTTTGCTATAGCGACTGACTTCGATATGGACTTTGGTGACCAGTGGGCACGTTGCATCAAATACCTGCAAATCGCGTTGCTTTGCTTCGTTTTGTACCGATTTGGAGACCCCGTGCGCCGAAAAAATCACGGTCGCGCCATCAGGGACTTCGTCTAATTCTTTGACGAAAATTGCCCCTTTTTCTTTTAAGTCATTGACTACAAATTTATTATGCACCACCTCATGACGAACATAAATCGGCGCACCAAGGCGCTCGATAGCGCGTTCAACAATTAAAATCGCGCGGTCAACGCCTGCGCAAAATCCGCGCGGGTTCGCCAACAGAATATGGCTATTAGGGGTTGTGTCGTTTAGTTGATTCATTGAACTATTCGTTGTTAAGTGAAATAGAATTAGCGTTAAATTTTTAAATTTGTCGGCTTTTAAATTTGTCGGCAATTTGTCGAGACTCTTACCCTATTTTAGCATACTCAAGCTACGTTAGAATGAAGCGCTCGTGATTAAAGCCAAATACTACCGACGTCGCTCCAATAACCAACTAAGCAGCATCGCGCCAACACCAATAGAAATCGCCATGTCTGCCACATTAAAAATAGCAAAGTAAAAATTAATCGGCTCGTAATAAACACTAATCATATCGCGCACATACCCCAAAGTATAGCGGTCATAGATATTGCCGACCGCCCCCCCTAAAATCGAGGCATAGGCAAATAAAGTTAAGTATTCTTTTTTAGGCGTTTTGACAATCAGCACCAACAACATGACCGTGGCAACAACACCAATCAATAGCAACAACCACCGCTGGCCCGACAGCAAGCTAAATGCTGCCCCATGATTTTCGGCATAAAGCCAGCGCAATACAGGTAATACATCAATATTGCCCAGCCCAGTTTCTTTGAGTGTATCGACAGCCCACTGCTTGGACCATAAATCAACCACCAACCAAACCAATGCAACAGCAAACCAAAACCCTTTACTAACCACTTGATTTAACATCCTATCCACCAAAATCTTATCGCTTATCGTTTATCGCTTATCGCTTATCGTTTATCAGTCACTACATTACACAAACTGGCGGACTTCACCACGCCCCGAGACATTATCAACACACCGACCGCAAAGCGCAGGATGTTCGGCATGTGTGCCCACATCCTCGCGATAGTGCCAACAGCGTGCGCATTTTTTGGCCTGGCTTTTTTGCGCGATAATAGCGAATTGCTGACCATCTATATGACTGATAAGGGGGGTTCTCGCATCAGTATCAAGGTTAGTCAAGGGTAATAACGTGACTTTAGAGGTAATTAGGACAAAGCGTAGTGCATCACCTAACTGGCTTAATTGATTAAGCAATTCAGACGCAGCATAAATACTGACCTCGGCGTCTAATGATGCGCCAATTTCCCCTGCCGCGCGGCATTTTTCTAATTCGGTGGCTACAGCTTCGCGCACTTGGCTAATCGTTTGCCAATAGGCATGATCAAAACGATTTGACGGTGCCAACGTAAATAATTGATTAGAAAACGTGGTTAAAAATACCGACTCAACGCCTTGGTCGGCCGCAACACGGGGCGTAAACGACCAAATTTCATCCGCGGTAAACGGCAAAATGGGCGCAATCCAACGCGTCAATGCATCCAAAACAAGGTACATCGCGGTTTGTGCCGAACGGCGCGCGATATTATCGGCATTAATCGTATACTGCCTATCTTTGATGACATCGAGATAAAATCCGCCCAAATCCAAACTGCAAAAATGGTGTATGGATTGATACACCATATGAAATTGGTAATGATTGTAAGCCTGTTCTATCTCTGTTTGGACATGCGCGGCACGAGAGACAATATACTGATCAAACTCCAGCATATCATCACGGCTAACCCAGTGTACTTGTGGGTCAAAGTCGTGCAAGTTTGACAACAAAAACCGAGCGGTATTACGAATGCGGCGGTACGCATCGGCTGATTGCTTTAAAATATTATCTGATAATCTGATTTCACGCGTATAATCCGTCGACGCGACCCATAGCCGCAGAATATCAGCACCTAATGTCCCCACAATCTTTTGTGGCTCGACAATATTGCCCAGCGATTTAGACATTTTATGGCCATTTTCATCGACCACAAAGCCATGTGTGAGCAACGCTTTGTAAGGCGGCACACCATTAATCGCAGACGAGGTTAATAATGACGAGTGAAACCAACCACGGTGCTGATCAGACCCTTCTAAATATAAATCCGCAGGGAATTGCAAATGCGGTTCGGCGCGAAGCACGGCTTCATGGGTCGAGCCAGAATCAAACCAAACATCTAAAATATCTTGGGTTTTTTCATAATCGGCAGCGTCTGCACCAATCAAATCCTCTACCGACAAATCAAACCAAGCATCAACCCCTGATTGTGCCACCCTATCGGCTACTTGGCGCATAATGCTGACGGTATCAGGATGCAGCTCACCTGTCTCTTTGTGCACCAGTAAACAAAGCGGAACGCCCCAATAACGTTGGCGAGAAATACACCAATCAGGACGGTTTTCAATCATGTCATAAAGCCGTGCTTTGCCCCACTCAGGGATAAATTTAACGGTATTAATTCCGTCCAATGCGGTTTGTCGCAAACCCGCTTTGTCCATACCCACAAACCACTGCGAAGTCGCGCGAAAAATCGTCGGTGTTTTGTGTCGCCAACAATGTGGATAGCTGTGATTAAATTTTGACTGCGCACAGAGTCGTTGGTTTTCAATGAGCTTTTCAACAATGGCAGGGTTGGCATCAAATACTTTTGTCCCTGCAAAAAATGGCGTACTCTCGGTAAATCGCCCTGTGCCATCGACAAAACTATCAAAGCTTAATCCATAATCGAGTACAGCGACCTGATAATCATCCACACCATGCGCGGGGGCGGTATGCACACAACCTGTTCCTTGCTCGGTGGTGACGTGCGTGCCTAGCATCATTAATATATCGCGGTCTAAAAAAGGATGGCGTAGTACCGCACGGTCTAACGCTTGTCCATCAATGGTTGCCAACCTGTGATAGGTGCCAAAATCACATGCACTGACGACCGACTCAACTAACTCATCGGCTACCACAAAAGCACTACCATCTTGGCGCTGATATAATCCGTAGCTTAATTCAGGGTGTACACTCATACCAATGGATGATGGCAATGTCCATGGCGTGGTTGTCCACATAATAACGTCTAACGTTGTCTCTGCCGCAGTCTTGAATACATCAGTCGTGAGACCAAATCGCGCCAATAAATCAACGCTGTCTTTTGCAGCGTATGCCACATAAATTGAATAAGATTGTTTGTTTTGGTACTCGACCTCGGCTTCAGCCAATGCCGAGCCACAGTCCATACACCAATTGACTGGCTTCGAACCCCGTACGACGTGGTTTTTCTCAACGATTTTAGCCAGCGTACGAATAATATTGGCCTCAGTGGCGTAATTCATCGTTTTATAGGGTGTGTCCCATTCACCAAATACGCCTAAACGAATGAAATCTTGACGTTGCTGATCGATTTGCTTTTCCGCATATTCACGGCAAGCGGCACGAAACTCACGCGCCGTCAGCTTGTTACCCACTTTACCGTGTTTTTTCTCAACTTGGAGCTCAATCGGCAAACCATGACAGTCCCAGCCAGGCAAATACGGGGCATCTTTACCCAACATCTGCTGTGATTTGATAATCATGTCTTTTAGCGTCTTATTTAAGGCATGCCCCATGTGCAGCTGACCATTTGCATACGGTGGCCCGTCATGTAAGATGAATTTTTCACGTCCTTGGCTAATCTGACGTTGTTTGTTGTACAGGTCAATGGCTTGCCAATGCGCCAGTCTATCGGGTTCACGTTGTGCCAAATTACCCCGCATTGGAAAATCCGTATGCGGTAAATTTAATGTGGACTTATAATCAGCGTTGTTGTCGCTCATACCTTCACCAAACCAATTGATTAAATAAGGTCGCTATCATAACAAAAAACCAGTCATTTGTATGCGCTTTGTATACGCTTTGTCCTCGCTTTGTCCTCGCTTTGTCCTCTCTTTATCCTTTCATGGTAAGAGAAACACCACAATAAATACCATGACAAATATGCCAGAATTGCTACAATGCGATGCGTAACCTTTGATAAAGCAACGCCATCACGTTATGTCACCCTTTGGTAATACCGCCGGCAATATCACCATCTAGCCATATCATTTGATATTCGCGTTTTATGGTGTGTAATGATGTGTGATGACGTGTGATGGGGCTTTATCGTCTCTATTCTTTTTTTTGGCATCGACATGGAATATACACTAATTGAAGCCGTTATTTTGATGGGGCTTGGTTTAGTTGCTGGCGTCATTAACGTTTTGGCGGGGGGTGGCTCAAACTTAACCGTGCCTGCATTAATGGTGCTGGGCATGCCTGCTGACATTGCGAACGCGACCAACCGCGTTGGTATTTTTTTACAAGGCATTATCGGTGTCACTGGATTTAAACGACATAAAAAATTACCAACAGGCGATTTTAAGGCCATTCTAGTCCCCACATTGATGGGTGGATTAGCGGGGAGTTTGATGGCGGCTTATACACCACCTGTTTTACTCAAATATATTTTACTCGGTGCGATGTTATCAGTGGCGTTAATCGTCCTCGTTCGTCCCAACATCATTATCCCGCCAGCGGGAACCATACCATTTATGGTGTCTGAACGCCCACAAGCGTGGTGGTTGCTGCTATTGGCAGGATTTTATGGCGGACTAGTACAAGCTGGTGTTGGCTTTATCCTGATTGCCGCCTTTGCAGGTGCGCTGCGTTACGATTTGGTCGCAAGTAATGCGTTAAAACTACTCACTACCCTCTTTTTTACGGGTATCGCGTTGATTATTTTTATTGCCAATGACCAAGTACGCTGGATTCCTGGCCTCATACTCGCTGTTGGCACTATGCTCGGCGCCCATATTGGCGTCAAACTGGCATTAAAAGTCAGTCAAAATACGCTCAAATGGTTTTTATTTTTGATGACACTCGCGGCCAGTGCTGCGGCAATTTTCTTTTAGCCAGCAACCAACGACTACGTGATCAGTCATCAAAGATTAACTTGCTGTTAGGACGTCATTTTTGTACACTAAAATACGGCATAAAATACGGGTTAGGATACCGAACAAAAATCCACTAAATATTCGATGACTCATCAGGAAATAACCCATGCACCAAGCAACGAAGCAAACAATGCAAAAAGCAATACACCAAGCAACCCACAAAATCATCAAAATAACACAAACCACAAGGGTACAAATAAAATCTTGCATGGGAATTGGCTTATGGTTTCTGATACCCTATTTTTATCTCTCCCCTGTCCAAGCTGAGACCATTGTTAACATCAGCGACTTTGCGAATGAGCCGCTATCTGCTTGGGAAAGCAAATCCTTTGACGGCGAGACATCCTATGACATTATGACCGACGCTGACGCACCAGTAGATAGTCCATCAGGCGCAACCCGACACATTCTCGTCGCGCGTAGTAACAGCAGCGCATCGGGGCTTTTTAAACGCCAGCGAATTGATCTGCAAGAAACCCCATACCTTAACTGGCGTTGGCGCATTGATAAAGGAATAACCAATGCTAATGGCAGCATAGATGAAACACAAAAATCAGGCGATGATTACGCGGCGCGTATTTATGTTATTGTCGATGGTAAACTGATTCGTATCAATAGCAAAGCCGTCAACTATGTGTGGTCCAGCCATCAAGCGGCAGGCAGTCGCTGGGATAACGCATTTGCCCCCAATAACGCCAAAATGCTCGCGGTGCGTGGAAAAGACGATACCACGGGTCAGTGGCGACAAGAAAAACGCCACGTTGCTAACGACTTTAAACTGTTGTTTAACCGCGATGTGCGCTATATCGATGCGGTTGCGATTATGACCGACACCGACAATACCCAGCAACAAGCCCAAGCGGCTTATGCGGATATTTACTTTTCGGCAGACTAACGCGATGAGATCGCACGATACTCTCTGGCTAGATAGCGACCAGTTATCTGGCAATCATCCGTTTAAATTTTTGTGTTTTTCAGCGCCAGACGGATTATCATCCGCCACATTACCATTCTTATTATCGTAAGCAGTAGTATCTAGCGTGGCATCTAGCGTGTTCATCGTTTTATTTTGTGGCGCGTGTTGGTGCGCTTCTCCTTTTTGCTGTGGTTCTTGCTGTGGTTCTTGCTGTGCTTGTTGCTGACTTTTATAATCCTCATACTCATTAATGCGGGTTTTTTTCCAAAGTGGTACGCGGTCGTTATAGGCCGCACGGCCAATGATATGCGCGGCTATTGGTGAGGTAATTAACAGGAAAACGACGATAATCAGTGCTTTAAATGCCACACCAACATCATCGGCATGAATCGCCACACCAATGACAATACAGGCAACTCCTGCCGTTGCCGCTTTGGTGATGGCGGAAACGCGGATATAAAAATCCGGTAGGCGTAAAAGCCCAATGGCGCCGATAAAGACAAATATCACACCCAAAATCACCATGATTGCGCTTAGGATTTCTATCATTATTTATGATCCTTTTTCATATAATAGGCAAACGCCACCGAACCGAGGAACAGTACCAGTGATAGAATTATGGCCGCATCCATATAGGCGTGCACGCCGGTGGACATTGAATATATGGCAATCATGCCAATCATAATTGTGCCAATTAAATCAAATGAAATCACGCGATCTGGCAAACTCGGCCCTATTACAATGCGCACAAATACCAAAATAATTGAAAAACTAAGTACGATCAAAGCACTTAATAAAACTATATCAAACCAACTCATCGTGTAACCCTCAATAATCGTTGTTCAAATCCTTGTTTTAATTCTTGCTTAATGGCCTCTGGATCCATGGTGGAAAATGTAATTGCATGGACAAATAATAAGGAGCGATCTTCTGATAAACCCAGACTTAACGTACCGGGCGTTAATGAAATCATGCATGCCAATATGGTAATTTCGATATCGGTTTTGGCATCAAGTGGCACCGCCACCACACAAGGGCGCATATAGGTTGTCGGCGTCACTACGTCATAGGCGACGCGTAAATTTGCCATGAACAATTCCTTAATAAAAAACACAATTAAATTTACCAAGCGCGGCAATTTTACAAAATAGGTTTTTGCAAATAGATAACTAAGCGGCCAGGTTAAGGTGAATATGCCCCACATTAACAGCAAATAGCCGTTACCTCCGATGTCAAACGGCAAATAGCCTTGTGCGATATAGGCTAATGCAAAAGCGAGGATAAAATGTGGAATGAGTAATTTCATAAGGTAATTATAGCCTAATCAATTTCATCTAGTTTCCAAGCACAGCGCGAATATAGTCTGTCGGATTTAATAATTGTGTTGCGGTTTTTTGTGCCAATACAAAAACCGGCTCCGCGAACACACCAATACACAATGTCATGGTTGATAACAGCACAATCGGCAGCATCATAAACCATCTGGTTTTTTTCGCAGCAATGCTTTGTACCGAATTGTCATTTTCAGGCATCGGTTTCCAAAAGGCTTCATTCCATATTTTCGTCATCGAGTACAGCGTCAGTAAACCGACCACAAGCGCCACGATAACAATGAAATACTGCTTGGCTTCGATGCCGCCTTTTATGACAACAAATTTTGCCCAAAAGCCCGAAAGCGGCGGAAAACCCGCAAGTGAGAATGCCGAAACCACAAAAAGTATACTTAAAAATGGGTATGCGCTATAAACACCACCAATTTTCTTTAAATGAAAACTGCCTTGAAAGCGGCGCACGACACCACTAATCAGAAATAAATTTGATTTTACAATGATGTGGTGCATGATATAAAACACACTGCCAGCTAACGCCATTTTTGTGCCAATGGCCAAACCCATAATCATATAGCCGATTTGGCTAATGATATGGAACGACAGAACTTTTCTAAAATCCATCTGTGCGGCGGCGCCAAGTACACCAAAAAACATGGTGGTTGCCGCAACAAATAACAACAAATTCTCGATGAACACACTTTCATGGTTAAAAATGAGTGTGAAAAAGCGAATAAATGCATACACCCCCACTTTTGTCAGCATGCCGGCAAAAAACGCCGAGACACTGATAGGTGGCGTATGGTACGAGGCGGGCAACCAATTATAAAGTGGGAACACCGCCGCCTTAACGCCAAAGGCAATAAAAAAGAATACCGCGGCTAAATCAAGCAAGGCTGGGTTATTCACAGCCGGCAAACGAAGCGCAATATCGGCCATATTTAAGGTACCTGTTAGCCCATAAATCACTCCGATACCGGCTAAAAAGAATGCTGATGCAACCATATTGATGGTGACATATTTAATGCTGGCTTCTAATTGTGCTTTGCTGTTACCAAGGGCCATTAACACAAATGAACTAATCAGCATTAATTCAAACCACACGAACAGGTTAAATATATCGCCGGTTAAAAAGGCTCCGCAGACACTGAACACCAAAAAGTTCATTAACGGATAAAAGCCAAATTTTATGCGATGTTCGTCTATTTCACTAAGTGCATATAAGCTGGTCATAAAAGCAATGATGGCGGTCAACATAACCATAATGGCGCTGAATAAATCGGCGACCAAAGTAATGCCAAATGGCGCTTGCCAGCTCGCCGATTGAATCACCAAAAAATCATTAAGATTCACAGCATAGAGCAAATAGATGGCAGCCAATACCAGCGCCGACATCGCGGCGATAAAAAGCGCTTTTTGGATGCGTGCATGTCCCCACGCAAACAAACTGAATATGCCCGTCAGCAAAGGAATCAGCAATACAAATAAAATAGCGTTATGCATCACTTGAATCCAGCTTATCTGATGTGGTTAATTCGTCGATATTGTCCGTTTTCAATCGTCGATAGGCGACTTTAATAAGCACAATGGCAAAGGTTTGTATTCCAAAGCCAATAACAATGGCGGTCAAGATTAAGGCTTGTGGTAAGGGGTCGGCAAATGGCTCGATTAATCGCGTGGCATTGTCCGCAATTAAAGGTGGCTGGCCAAGCGTGACGCGACCAATGGCGAATAATAATAAATTGGAGGCATAGCCTAAAATTAACAAGCCGATAATCAATTTCACAAAACTACGATGTAAAATCATATACACCGCCGCGGTATACAGGCCACCAATTAAAAATGGCAAGATTTGCTCCATTACTCGGCCTCCCACAAAGTGAAAATTAATGCAAGAATTGTCCCCGCAACAGTCAGATATACTCCAATATCAAACAAAATCGGCGTGCCGGGCTTGCCTAAAACGGGCAAACTAATTGCCTCATACCAAAGTCCCGTAAAAAACGGCTGCCCAACAAATACGGGCAACGTTGCACTAATTGTTGCGATAAGTAGCCCAAATGCAATCATTTTCACGGGTTGAATTTTATATTTTTGTTTGGTTTTGGTAACCCCTGCACTTAATGTATGCAGTGAAAATGCAATGGCAAACACCAAACCGCCAACAAAACCGCCACCAGGGGCATTATGCCCACGAAGCAATAAGAACAATGAAAAAATCACGAACAACGGTACAAATAATTTCACACCGGTTGCTAAAATCGTCGAACTCATATCTGTGCCTTATTCGTTGTTTTACTAAATTTCACCAATGCATACACGCCAATGGCCGCGATACCCAGTACCACAATTTCTCCTAAAGTATCCAGTGACCGAAAATCTACCAAAATCACATTCACCACATTCTTCCCTTTTGCCAGTAAATAACTATTCTCAGCAAAATAGGCTTTTAAATGTGAATCTAATGGGTATTGCGTGACAATCATTGTAACCCACGCCATAATGGCACCGAATAAAATTGAAACCACTAAATAACGAAACGGTATTGCGCCTTGATTAAACACCAAATATTTTGGCAATTTCCATAACACCAAGACGAAAATCACCACCGTTAACGTCTCAATCAAAAATTGCGTAATCGCCAAATCAGGCGCACCGAACATAATAAAAATAAACGCCAAACCATATCCAACCACGCCAAGTAGCGCGATTGCTAACAACCTCGACTGCGCAACGACAGTATAAAAACACGCGGTTAACATAATTAGCCCCACCACAATGTCATAGACGCGAAACTCTTGCCAAGAAATATTGATGGCTGGGATAGACAAGTCTTTTAATATCCAAAGGGCAAGCAAACAAAACGTCACGAATATCGTAAACAGGTACATCCGTACATATCCGTGCTGAATTCGGCGAGTTATTTTTATCGCTACATCAATGATGCTTTGCATGATTTCATCATAGGCATGCGAGATGCGTACGTTCTCGGAAATGGTAATTGCTTTCATGTGTTTTGGTTTCAAATAGATGAACAGAAACACACAAAAACCAACCACAATCGTCACGACACTTAATAATAGTGCAATATTAAAGCCGTGCCAAAGTGACAGTTTTAATGCATTGCTGGTCGGCAAAATCGCCACGGCCGCTTGATTCAGTAACGGCGCAATTAAGCCACCAAACAAACCAAATACCAACGATAGCCCCGTCATAATTAACGGCCCAATCCATAAACCAATAGATGCCTCATTTACGACCGCAAGTGTATGTCTCTTTTTTCCAAAGAATATAAAATAGCTAATCATTAACGCCGCCGCCATAAACATGACGCTCGCGATAAAAAATGCGGTTGTGGTAAGCGGCGCATTGCTTTGCATATCAAGCATCGCTGCATAACTGGTTTCTTTACTAATAAACCCAAAAAGCGGCGCAATGCCGGCCATAGATAAACAGGCAAATAGCGTAATCGTGCCAGTAATTGGCATGTCGCGAAATAATTGCCCTAGTTGACGAATTTGCCGCGTACCGGTTTGTTTATCGATAATGCCGGTAATTAAAAAAAGCGAACCTTTATAAAGTGCATGCGCGAATATAAAAATTACCGCAGCATGCAGGGCATATTCAGTCCCAATCCCAATTAGCATCGTAATCAAGCCAAGCGCGCTCACAGTGGTATTAGCTAAAAGCGTTTTTAGATCACTTTGAATGACCGCAACTGTTGCACCAATGAGCATAGTTATCGCACCAAAAATTACCAAACTTGCATTCCAGCCGTCTTCGCCATTAAACAATGGACTCATACGCGCGAGTAAATAAATACCCGCTTTAACCATTGTCGCAGAATGTAAATAGGCACTCACGGGCGTTGGCGCGGCCATCGCTGCGGGCAACCAAAATTGAAATGGAAATTGCGCGGATTTACTAAAACAACCAATAATAATCAGCGCCATGGCCGCTGGCAGTAAAGCGTGCTCTTGTAGTACTTGGGCACTTGCTAAAATGCGCGATAAATCATAACTTTGTGCGCTGCTGCCTAAAATAATAAAGCCCGCTAACAATGCCAAGCCGCCACCGGCCGTTATGATTAAGGCTTTTAGTGCCGCTTCTCGTGACTGCGAGTTTTCATGCGTAAAGCCAATTAAAAAATAGGAGGTTAAACTGGTTAACTCCCAAAAGACAAATAAACTGATGATATTATCGCTAAGCACAACACCCAGCATAGAGGCCATAAATAACAGCAAAACCACGTAAAAGCGGCTGACTCGTGCATAGCTTTTCATATAGCCGTTTGAATACACCAGCACTAACACACCAATGCCCGTAATTAACAGCGCAAAAAGTAGTGACAAGCCATCTAATTTAAACGAAAGCTCAACCCCTAAACTTGGCAACCAGTCAAAACGGTGAATAATGCTTTGCTTTGCAATGACTTCGTTATATTGCGTTATAAACCAGATAAAGGCAGCACCTGGATATAGTGCGAGAAACAACCCAGTGTAAGCGCGAAACACCCGATAAAGCCAAGGGGTTAACAACGCGACAAAAAAACCCAATAAAACTAACGCTAGCATCATAAAGCATCGTTACCTAGAAAGCGACCTAAATAGGATACACCGCCAATTAAAATAAGCAACTATTCTATCATTAATTCGACAAACCTACGTCAAACGCATGGTGAAATTCAGTTAATTTTCAGTTAATTTGAAATTTCATTAACCGCATGCACCGCGTTGCTCAATATTACTCAATATTACCCAATATTACTATTGTTCAACAAAGGCACGTTCAATCGCATAGTGCCCCTGCTCTTTTTTAGTGCCTTCGCGAAAGCCCATCGCATTTAAGATGGCACAGGTGTCTTTTAGCATACTGGGGCTACCGCAGACCATAAATCGATCGACTTCAGGATTCATCGGTGGCAACCCTAAATCTAGATTAATTTTACCGTATTTGATCAAATCGGTTATGCGGCCTTGGTGTTGGTAAGGCTCACGCGTTACCGTTGGATAATAGAGGAGTTTATCCTTGACCCACTCACCAAAAAATTCATTATTGGGGAGCGCTTCAGTAATATATTTATTATAAGCCAATTCAGATACATAGCGCACGCCATGCGTTAAAATGACTTTGTCAAATTGCTCATAAATTTCGGGGTCTTTGATAATACTCATAAACGGCGCAAGCCCTGTGCCCGTGCTAATCAACCACAGATTTTTGCCTGGCAATATATAGTCAGTGACTAGTGTGCCTGTTGATTTATCCGACATGAGCAGTTCATCACCGACTTGGATTTTTTGCAACCGTGACGTCAGTGGTCCGTCGGGGACTTTGATACTTAAAAATTCTAACTCATCTTCGTAGTTGGCGCTGGCAATCGAATATGCGCGCATGAGTGGTTTGCCTTCGACTTCTAAACCAATCATAATAAAGTGCCCGTTTTTAAATCGAAAAGTCGGTTGACGGGTGGTTTTAAAACTAAACAATGTTTCATTCCAATGGTGAACTGCGGTGACTTTTTCGGTTAAATATCCCATGTAATGACAATCCTCTAATAATTTAATGTCTATTTACTTTTTACTTTAACAAACAAATCACGCAATGCCTACAAGCAATCACAGACCGCGCCATTCCATTTGTTGATAAGGTGTTGCCAAAGATTATACCAAAGTCACTGCACAGTACAACCAAGGTTGTATTCATTGGCTAATTTGACCAATTGAAATGCCACTTGACCATCCTTGCCATCTAATGTCATTGTTGCTCGATTGCAGCCATGAAACTGTAGCGTCATCGTGCCCCAAACTTCGATTCCTGGTGGACTAGATGGCGCGGTTGAAAAGTCCGCACCATTACCCAAAAAGCCCTGATATACAGTGAATGTATAAACCGCGTCTTTGACGATACGTGCATCGCTTAATTGACCATTTAGTTCTGCCATCAACCATTGCGCCTGCCCATCTCCTGTGCCTTTGTAACCATAATAGTACGCTAGCAAACGATTGGCATCGGGGCGAATAATATTAATCCCGAGGCCACTATAAACAGGATCATACCACGCGCCAGATACAGCGGACAACGCTGCTACACTCGTGTTGGTAACAAACTGCGCACCTGATGCGTGCTGCAAAATAAACGATTCATACGATGCAACGTCTGTGTACCCACTAGGATTACCCGATGCACAGCCACCCACGAGAAAACTCGCAATCCCTGCTTGCACATTGATACCGTTTTGTTTGATGTACAAAGGCGCGCCCGTATCGCCATAGCAAATATCTTTCGCCTGTGTATCACCAGCGCACAGGGTTGGCGGTGAATCATAGCCAAAAAGCGTTTGGCATTGCGCGTAATCGACTATCGGCAAATCCACCATCTGCAATGTGCGCGGATTCGTAATCGATAAAGGTGATACCGACGTACTTCCCATTCCTGCGACAGTGGCGATACGACTCGCCAATACATCGCCTGACCCATTAAGTACGGCATTAGGATAATTATGCGGCGTGGCAAGTTTTAGTAGTGCGATATCGTTAAATGTTGAACTCGATGTTGTGCGGTTGTAGTTTGGATGCACAACAATCTGTGAGACCGCCATTCGGTCATCGGCCACCAGCCGATTTGCCACAAAGCCTTGTGGATTTGGATTAACGTTCACGCGACTGGCATCCACTGGTGTATGGCTTGGATTGTTACTGACGCAGTGCGCTGAAGTCATCACCCACTCCTTATCTATAAACGCACCACCGCAAATACCGGTCGATGTGGGGCCTTGTGCCACAGATATCACAACAAACGATGGGTAGGCCGCGGCAAGGCTATCTTCGCCGCCGACAATTGCATGGGCAGTATTGACCACCAAGCTTAAACCAACGCTCAAAACCAGCCTAAAGCCAGAGTAAAAATCCAAGTTAAAACAATTAATTAAATACTTACCTAAACCCTTATCTAAACGAGCGATCCCTAATAAAATTGACTGGTTGTTCATCTTTGCCATAACGTCTCCTTGATTGTTAGTTAGTTGCACATTCATCGCCAGATTGCTTGCGGCAGCAGAATTGCAATGTAAATGCTCATACTTTTATGTTGCCCTTATGTTGCCCTTATGTTGCCCTTATGTTGCCCTTATGTTGCCCTTATGCTGCCCTTATGCTGCGCTTGTATTATCCACTCTATCACAATGGCGCGCTTGATGCATCGTTTTGATAGCACTTTACACCGTTAAAACCGCTATGGCGACTTTGGTTTTGCAGGTTGAACATTGATTTTGCGTTGCTTGTGAATATTTTTGTGAATATAAATAATGCTTTAAAATACCCAGCAAGTTGTCCTAAAGTTGGGGTGTAAGCTCACTATTCAACAGATGATTCAAACCATGCTGATGCTGAGGGTTTGTTCAGCGAATAATAAGCAAGCAAAAAACAACCCGCTTCACCCACACCAAAATAGATAGAATAACAGCCCATCGGAAAGACAATTGCGCCAGCGAAAACGACAAATGCTAATAACAAAAATGTATACTTGGGATTTCCTCGACGCTTAGAAATAGAAAGCATTACCCAGAATAAAATCCCTCCCCAAATGATAATAAATAGATAGTTCATGGGATTACGCCAACCAGCATCTAAAACAGTCGAACAAGTTAAACTGTCAAGCGCGAAAAAAATAAAACTCAATCCGACAAGGCAATACACCTTGGCTATTATTGACGGTGTTCCCAAATTTGTCGGCTTTGTGTTGGATTGGGGCGGTTTGTATGGGTTCATAAATTTTCTCTTGTCTTTTTTTACAAAAGGAGTTAGCTACCATTGGCGATAGGACGGCTCAACCAACGTTCAAATTTTAGTGCGTGTAATCCGCTTTAAACTTAACCCGTCATCACCCAATGTGCTGTGTCACGGACTGACAACGTCACGGTACAGCTCGGTGGTAAGAAATCCATCTGCCACCATGCCTTTTGATTGCTGAAATTGCTGCAAAGCACGGCGCGTTTTATTCCCAAACAGTCCATCGACAGCGCCTGCGTCAAACCCTTTGGAATTAAGGGATTGCTGGATGAGTTTAATATCATTACTGCTAACTGGTTTGGCGTTATTCGGCCAAGCAACTGACAACGGTGCGCGCCCAGCAATTTGGTCGCTCAGCAGCCCCACCGCCAGCGCATAAGCATCCGAGTTATTATAACGCTTAATAACATCAAAATTACGGTATAGCAAAAACTTAGGCCCAAAACGACCCGCAGGTACAAATAACTGCGCCTCAATGTCTACCGCTGGCAAAGGCGCCCCGTCAACCGCACGTACACCATGGCTTTGCCATTGAGATAACGATAGCCAATCACTACGATTATTAGCAAGCCAATAATCAAAATCGGTAGGTAAGCTAACTTCACGCCCCCAAGTATAGCCACTTTGCCAGCCCATCTCCGCTAAATAAAACCCTGCTGACGCGAGTGCATCATTTGCTTCCCACAAGTCTCGGCGTCCATCTTGGTTAAAATCGATGGCATACTGCAAATAAGTGGATGGAATAAACTGCGTATGCCCCATGCCACCTGCCCAAGAACCTGTGATATCCAGCGATGATAAATCACCGCGGCTGATGAGCTTGAGCGCAGCGAGGAGTTCTTGCTCAAAAAACGCGCGTCGCCGACCATCGTACGCCAGCGTTGCCATCGCCGAAATAATCGGGACATTGCCCATAAAACCGCCGTAGTTACTTTCCATACCCCATATTGCCGTAACAATATGGCCTGGCACGCCCGTCTGCTGACTTATCTTATCAAACAGCCCTGTATACTGTTGATATTGCGCTTTACCCGTAATAACGCGCTGCGCTGATACCGCTGATGACAGGTAATCCCACAGGAATTTTTTAAATTCAGACTGATTGTTATCGTGGGTTATCGCCCGTTCATACGGTTGCGTTTTTTGCACAAATTCGGTTATTAACGGCTCAGCAATCCCTGCTGCCAATGCTTTGCCTGCAAAGTCGCGCTTCCAGTCTGAAAACGACATCATCTGCACATCCGATTGCGCGTCCGATTGTACGCTGGCTGGCGTATCAGCAAACACAGGGGTAATCAGCCCGTACCCACCAAGCATCGCGCCTATTGCGCCTATTAAGCTAACGAATCGTATTTTTCTCATCATACTTAAATCACAACCCAAAAAAATAAATCATACCTAACTGTATTATAAGCCCTAGCCACGCCACGGGTCTATGTAATTATCTGCGTTTTTCAAATATTTAAAAGACCCGTTACATCAATGCCAGTTACCTCAACACCCATTACCTCGATAAAAAAACATCCTCTACCCTATCATTACGCAATCATTACTGGCCAGAACGGACAGACACGGATAAGCACGGACAAGAATAACATAATCACCTGCAACAAACCCAAAAAATGACCAAATTGGTATATAATAAAGCGCTATTCAACACACGTTATGTAACCCATGAATCAACCGCCAAATCAGCCCATAAACCAGCCACCAAATCAGCCCGTGAAGTATGCCAGTTTTATACAACGCTTTGCCGCGTTTGTCATCGATAACATTTTATTGTTGGTTGTTTTTACCCCGTTAATTCCGCTACTAACCGGCCCTGAATTTGAGATTGCGCAGCAAGCACTAGAGTCAGCATTAACGACACTAGAACAAGCCACAACACCCGAAGCCATTAACCAAGCCAATGCCCAATTTTGGCAAGCTTCTGTCGATTTTTTCAAAGCACAAAATGCACCACTCATTCAATTTATCACGCTATTAATCACCTTGTTTTTTTGGGTGCGTTTTGCAGGCACGCCTGGCAAGCGTTTGCTCGGGTTAAAAGTGGTCAATGCTGACACGCTCGCACCACTGAATATACTGCCTGCGACATTGCGTTATCTCGGTTATTTTGTCTCTTTTTTCTTTTTTGGGATGGGGTTTTTATGGATACTAATTGACCCAAAAAAACAAGGCTGGCATGACAAAATGGGGCGTTCTGTGGTGATTGTTGAATCGAAGCAAACGACCTTCAATCGCAAGCCAACACAGTCACCCGAATCAAAAACGACGTCAGGCGCCGCAACGAACCCAACGAATCACGATGATATTTTTAAGGCTTAACCAAACTCAATCAAGTTTAGTCAGGTTACTCAGGTTTGGTTAGATTTAGCCAAACCCATCAACATCAAAAAACCAGAGACATCAATCATATCATGGAAAACCCATACGCCGCCCCCAAAAGCATTCTGCCTAAGCACGCCACCGGGAAGCTGGCGAACCCTCGTCCATTCAAAACAGCGAACCTTTACAAACGCGTCGGCGCCACCATTTTGGATGCCGGGTTGGTGTATGTTTTCATTTCATTTCTAGGGAATTTTGTCCCTATTGCTAACCAACAAGCGTTGCTTTATTTCGTGACGTTACTTTGCTATTTATACCTTATGCTGGCGATAAAACAAAAGACGATAGGGCAAATGATTGTCCGCACAAAGCTTATCAGCGAATCAACCGCTGATGCCTTTCCCGCTGATACCTTTCCCGCTGATACCTTTCCCGCTGATACCTTTCCCGCTGATACCTTTCCCGCTGATACCTTTCCCGCTGATACCTTTCCCGCTGATACCTTTCCCGCTGATACCTTTCCCACCGGCACACCGCCAGACGGTGTGTCAACGACAAAAGACCGTCACCTAGCAGCCATAAACCGACCATCATTGGCACAGGTTTTTATGCGCATTTCCCCAACGGTTGTTTTAACGTTCGCGTCTGTATTTTTCGGTGCGGCAATGACTTGGTTATCCGCTACGATGATTATCGGTTACCTATTGCTTAATCGACAGCATAGACATAAACAGACCACCACCACGCTATTTGATCGGTTTGTCGGCACTCGAGTGATTATACCGCCCGAAAACGACGGCAATTATTTATTCACCGATGTGCCGTAATTGCCGCTGTAATCACCGCTGTAATCGACACTAAAGCTAACACCCAAAGCATCATGTAGACTTATACACATAAACTGATGTGTATTAAGTCTGCGTATCATTTGAAGCGTATAAGTTGATGTGTATAAATTATTGACGGTGTGTTAACACAGGGAATTGCGCGCGCAAGCGTGTCAGTGCTGGCAAATCAATTGTCGCACAAATCACGCCTTCGCCGTCAGCAAGGACTGCCAATACTTCACCCCAGGGGTTGATAATCATACTGTGTCCCCACGTTTGGCGACCACTAGGATGCGTTCCTGTTTGCGCACTGGCTAAGACGTAGCACTGATTCTCAATGGCACGCGCACGCATTAATACCTCCCAATGCGCGGCGCCTGTCGCATGAGTAAAGGCGGCAGGAATAGAAAATAAGGCACAACCCTGCTCGGTCAACGCACGATATTGTTCTGGAAATCGCAGATCGTAACAAATCGTCAAACCAATCCGACCGATGGGTGTATCAACATACTGGTTGTATTGACCACGGAGAAAGGCATCTGATTCTCGATAAGACTCTGCCTTAGGCTGGCTACTATGGTTATTATGGCTATTATGTTGGCTGCTATCCGAGCCACCACTAGGTAGCGTTACATCGAACAAATGCCGCTTATGGTAATGCGCAACTAGCTTCCCACTCTCGTTATAAACCAAACTGGTTTGAAAGGCTTTGTGGCTATCTTTGGGGCTACCCTTGGTGCTATCTTTAACGCTGCCTGCTGCCGCATCCCATGTCGGAAATGCACCAACGATAAGCCATAGCTTATTTTCCTTAGCAATGCCAGCAAGCTCAGATTGCACATGCCCCGCACCTAACGCTTCGGCAATCAATTTTGCCTGACCCTGTACTTTGGGCATATAAATACAGTTTTCAGGTAGGACGGCAAGTGCTGCCCCTTGTTCCTTTGCTCTTTTTACCCAATAGGCAATGCGTTTGATGTTTTCAGCGACATCATCTTGCGTATTGAGCTGAATAACGGCAGCGATTGGAGCTTGCTGCTTATTTTGCTTAATATTTTGTGGGGGTATAGATTTATTCATTTATTTAACAACACATTGCAATTTCATTTCTCTAGAAAAACAGACAACTTAACGGTAGCTTAATGGCGGCTTAATGGCGGCCCACCAAAAGCACGATGATAAGCCGACAGCAAATTAAGCCGACAATGAACTAAGACGAGAATGAACTAAGATGCACAGGCCTGAGAGGCGCCTGCATACAATTGCTGCAGCCCGTTTACGTCATTCGCGTGATAGAGTTCTAAGGCACGTGCAAAATCCGTGTGCTCAACAATGCACAAACAGGCAGAATACATCTGCTCCCTAACATCAGGTGGCGAGGCTAATGCTTTTAACTCACATTGCTTTAACGCCTCCTCTTTGCTACCAATAATCACATTGCCTTGCTGTGCTAAAACAACATTTGTCAACGTCATGCAAAGCCCTATGCTAAGCCCCATGCAGACGACAAATAATCGATTTTTCATTTAGTAACCAGCCCTTTTTGTTAAATATGTGTTAAAGCAATATTAACAGAAATATACGATTGGTCTATAATAGCGCATCACTCTTAATTATTAGGTTACAGATACTCATGCCAATCACAATCGCCAGCTGGAATATTAACTCAATCAACATTCGCCTGCCCCAAATCATTAATCTAATTGATACAGAAAACATCGATATTTTGGGTGTACAAGAGACCAAAGTACCTGACGCTAATTTTCCCATAGATGCACTGAACAACAAAGGATTTCATGTGTTTTTTAATGGCCAAAAGAGTTTTAACGGCACCGCATTTATCAGCAAGCAACCGCTGACAAATTGCCGTCACCATTTGCCTGGCATGGAAATGGATTATCAGCGACGGTTTTTGCAGGCACAATGCAACGACACCTTGTTAATCAACTGTTACGTTCCTAATGGCAAAGCCGTTGGTGACGAAAAGTACGATTATAAATTACGTTGGCTAGATGCGCTGATTGCGCACCTTGAGGCACAACTCAAACAAGGCTGGTCAATTATTCTCATGGGTGATTTCAATATTGCGCCGACCGACGATGATGTCTACGATGCCCAGTTATGGCGCGATAAAATTCTCTGCTCAGCACCCGAGCGGCAACGTTTTCAGGCCTTAATTGACTTAGGCTTTTGCGATACATTCCGACAGTTTAACCAGCAAGCCGCGCAGTTTAGCTGGTGGGACTATCGCGATGGTGGTTTTGAAAAAAACCAAGGTCACCGCATTGACTTCATCCTTAGCTCAGCAAAATCAACCCGCTATTGCGTTGATTGTGTAATAGAAAAAAAAACCCGCAGCTGGGAACGTCCATCCGATCATGCCCCCGTAATTGCGACATTCGACAGCTTAGGCTAACTGATACGCGTTATTTGTACAGATTTGGCTTGACACTAAAAGCGAAAAACTGGATAATTCAGCCTTCTCAGACGCGCTGGTAGCTCAGTTGGATAGAGTACCTGGCTACGAACCAGGCGGTCGGGGGTTCGAATCCCTCCCAGCGCGCCATTTAATTGCTTCACACTTAATTGCTTCACACTTAATTGCTTCACACTTAATTGCTTCAACCATAAAAAATCCACGCCCTGATTCACTTGACTGCAGTTAGGTAACTCAACGTACTGACTAAGATCACATAACGTACAGCGTTACTCAACCTTTTATACGATCGTGGATACCCCCCCCTTTAATTTACTACCGCCTTAATTTAATTTAATATTATAAGCGACTTCTAGTTATTGACCCGTTTAGACAAATTTGCTATATTCATTTTGCTGCTAGATTGCAGTATTAATAAATCAAATTTAGGAGAATTAACATGAAGAAATTTCTTTTAACTTTACTTTTATCTGCCTATTCTGCAGCCACATTTGCCCAAGTCAATATCAATACTGCGACGGTTGAGGAATTATCGGCACTATCTGGCATTGGACAAAGCAAAGCCGAAGCAATCATTGAATACCGCGAAGCAAATGGTCAGTTTCAAAACGCAGATGCACTGACTAACGTCAAAGGCATTGGCGAAAAAACAGTAGACAAAATTCGTAATAACCTGACGGTCGAAGGGAAAACAGACCTCACTAAACTTAAATAAAAACAATTAATTAATTTAATCAATAGCAACCCGCCACATAAGCATCAGCGTGGCGGGTTTTTCATTTAATTACAGTCACATGGAATGGCCACCTGATAATTATTACGGCATTCAGAAACTGGCTGGTATTGCCGTTGGTGTCGTATTCGGTAACGTATTAGAGGTTTTTAAGCGGCGTGTTAATCAGCTGGTCACGGGCGTTGTAGTTCCACTGCCCTGCATTCGTATTAGTACCCGCATTATTGCCCAGCAATTCACTCAAGCGATTACCCACCCTGTCATACGAATCCGACCCCTTTGATTTTGCTCGGTACTTAAAATTAAATGCCTCTTCATTATATTGAGGTATCAACATAACTACTATACTTGAAAATGTGCCGTTAAGAATTCGCTCAAAATGTTCATTTATAAAGATAAAATGCGATTTTTCACTCATTTTCGCCTTGTCTATTCTGTGTTCGCTGCGTTATTCTGAGGCCTCATATTATTTGTTTTTTTGATTTCAAAAAATGACTTTTTATTTTCATTGTCAAAAAAATAAAGAGCATACTTACAACAAACATGATTAACGAAGTTAATACAGGGTGATGTAATTCAAAGATTCGAATACGATTCAAAAAATGGTAATAGCCCAAATTAGTCAGTAATTCTTTCTTTTCATTATATAGTGAAACGCTGGACACTGAATTGCAACAATTTGAATTACGATGACTTAACTCAAATATTTCAATTGCATAAAATACCATGTCGCGTCCAAATTTTGATTCAAACAATATCAGCGCACTCTTTAAAAAGTTTACATCTTTGCTCACCGCTAATACTAAAGAATGGTCTCTACTGGGTTACCTGCTTTCGTAACATACGTCTCTAATTGTGCTATATCACTGGTTACTATAATTTTTGCCAAATGCTGGCTAGACTCATCGGCAATCGCTGATTTCACAATAGTATGCATTAGAATTAAAAACAAGAGAAGCCGCGAAACCGTTACAACAGAAGCCGCGAAACATACGGCTCCACAAGCAAAGCCAGCAATAGGCGTGAAGACGAATCCAATTCCAGCACAAACCACAGCACAAACTACGCCTGATGGCATAGGGTTAGCGCATAAACCAAACTTTCTATGGCATTCATTTTGTTTTTGCATACAAACTAATTCTTTTCTTGCATCATCAAAAGCTTCATTAATACTTTTTCGTTGCAATCCATCATAATCAGAAAAATTTACTGGTTGATTATTGGTGTAGCTATATGTGTTAACGCCCGCAAATAAACCAATCGGGTCGGTTTGCAAGTAACGACCTAGGTTAGGATTATAATCCCTGTGGTAGTTTTGGTAAAGGTTAATTTCTTCGTCGTGAAACTATAAAACCCATCCGTGGGTTTTATCCTTGTACTGACGCACTGCGGACTCGCGTTGGCTTACGCCGTAATCCGCCCCGATTCAAAACGTGCTCCTGCCGTTTTGTGCCCTGGGAAACGCAACGGGTTTTCCACCGTCTCGGTGGTGATTTGCACTTTTCCAAATGCCTGATAAAAGCCTTGATAGATAACATTTACGGGGCGACATTCGCGGATTTGTCGGTGAGCATCTGCGGTGTAAAATTGTTTATTGCTGGGGATGATCATTTTGGTAATAGCTGTAGCTTAAGCTATCCTCCTGCTTTGTCGATTTTGACCAACGGATTGGTGGTGTAGGGGCTGTTTGGCTCGTACAAATACCCCTGAATAAACTCACCCCGCTCGTCAAACTCAGCCGTCAGTCCGTTGTGCGTGTAGAAGTAGTAGCTTGCTTAACTGTTGCACTTGCAAGTAGAATTTTCCAGTAATTTCAAAAAAACAATTTCATATTATCACATCACCTCATTGGCAATTAATTTCAAGTAGCTTAGATACGCTAATAAATTCATTCCTACTACTCAAGATATTATTTCTAAAAAATACACGGAAATAAGCTTCTGTGTCTTTTTTTGACATGCCATAAGTTGTCATACTATATGTTTTTTCGTTATAAAAAATTTTTACGGTGTGTGTTTTTTTTATCGGCTCGCCATCTTCCGTAGTCATATAAGAAATTGGAGCATTTAAACTCTCGCCATAACATGATTTATAGCCTTTTTCATCCATGTATATTATGATTTTTTCATATTTCTTCAAATATTCTTCCATCAATGTTTCTGTTAAAGAAAAAGAAACTTCGCAACCATTCTCAGCATTAACGACATTTTTTAACACGGCAGATTCAGGAATAAAACTATCTAAAAAACAATCATTTGCTTTTCCTTCAGATAGCAAGGCAACCATGAAAAATAAAAACCGTTTCATATCAATTTGACCTCATTTTTTAATCGTCACAACAAGGAATTTCTGGACCAGGCTTGATACATTTACATCTGCCTTGCAGCACACCCCAGGTAACTGTCCCTCCATGATTAAATTCATTTACGTCATTATAATAAGGACCTATAAAATCATCATCGCAAAAAATACACTGCCAAAAGCAACGACAAGTTGTACCAGCGACATACGCGCCTCCTTCACCATCAGTTACACGCTGGATGCTATCGCCTATTTGAATCCACTTTCCTTCACACGAAGAAAGTCCCAACGCATCAGTAAACACCAACGGACTCTGCCCTGCATACCCATACCTATTCATACCACCTGCTAGTCCAATCGGGTCAGTTTGCAGGTAGCGACCTAGGTTAGGATTATAATCCCTGTGGTAGTTTTGGTAAAGGTTAATTTCTTCATCGTGTACCTATAAAATCTATCTGTGGATGTTTGATGAAGGTTTTTCAACCATAATAGACAAGGGATAGATATTGGCATACATATTGTCGTAGATATTAGCATAAAAAAAGCCCCGCACATTGTACGGGGCTTGTTATTAAGCGCTGGCATTGACCTACTTTCACATGGGGAGGCCCCACACTATCATCGGCGATGACGCGTTTCACTTCTGAGTTCGGGATGGGATC